>DQAA01000630.1:3612-12121 GCA_003523465.1 Pseudomonas sp. | reverse complement strand
CGCTCCCACAGGGTCCGCGTATTGCAGAAAGCCATCTGTCGGAACTCCTTTCCCGCATTTTGCACGGTCCTCAGACGCCCATCTCCCGCCAAACCCCCGGTTTCATTGAATGTCATCATTTGAAACATTTGGCACGCCCACTGCACCAGCCCTCTCGTGAAAGGACCCTTTGCTCACCGGAGAGGCAAACAGATGATCACCAACGACTACTCACCCGCCATCGACACCCCGAATCGTTCGGGCGTGTCCTGGGCGGCGATTTTTGCCGGGGCCGCCGCTGCTGCGGCGTTGTCATTGATTCTCGTGGTGCTCGGCGCGGGGCTCGGCTTCGCCGCGACTTCGCCCTGGGCTGACGAGGGCGCCAGCGCCAAGGCGTTGGGGATCTCGACGATCATCTGGCTGCTGCTGACCCAGATCATCGCCTCCGGCTTTGGCGGCTATATCGCCGGCCGGCTGCGGGTGAAATGGGCCAATCTGCACGGTGACGAAGTGTATTTCCGCGATACCGCCCACGGTTTCCTGGCCTGGGCCGTGGCCACGCTGGTCACTGCGGCGATGGTTCTCGGTACTGCCGGCAGCCTCGCCAGTGCAGGTGCGCAAGCGGGTGCCATGGCCGGCACCACGGCCATCAGTGCCGCTGCCAGCAGCAACAATAACGCCGATCCGATGGGCTACTTCGTCGACACCCTGTTCCGCAGCGAAGGCCCTGCGCCGGTCAGCGATGACGCGGCAAATGCGGTGGCTGCGCGGATCCTCGGGCGGGCGATCGTCCAGGGCGACAGCCTGATGCCGGAAGACCGTGCCTACCTGGCGCAACTGGTTGCACAGCGTACCCGCCTGACCCAGGCCGAAGCCGAGGCGCGGGTGGATCAGGTATTCGCCCAGGTCCAGCAGGCCAAGGTCGAGGCCAAGCAGGCGGCGGATGCGGCAGCGAAAGCGGCGGCCTGGACGGCCTTGTGGACATTCGTAGGGCTGTTGTGCGGGGCGTTCTTCGCCAGCCTGGCGGCGCTGTATGGCGGTCGTCGTCGGGACCAGGTGCGCTGGCTGGAAGCAGACAACGTGGGTTACGTGGCTCGTACTGCGCCGATTCGTTGAGTTGAGAGGAGAGACATCATGCGTTCATTACTGCTGTGGTTCCTGGGTGTACCGATTCCTGTGATCATCCTGATCGCGATCTTCATGCATTGAACACCGACCCTGTGGGAGCTGGCGTTNNCACAGGGTTTTGTGTTGTCAGATCAGAGGAATTGCTCCGCGTAATGGCAGGCTACCTGCCGAGTCTCCACCTTACGAAACGCCGGTACTTCCTTCGCACACCGCTCCGTCGCATGCGGACAACGCTTGTGGAAAGCGCAGCCATCAGGCGGATTCAACGGATTGGGCAACTCCCCGGCAATCCTGATCTTGGGCTTCGACGGATCCGGATGAATCGTCGGTGTCGCCGACAGCAGCGCCTGGGTATACGGGTGCAGCGGCTTCTCGTAGATCGCTTCCTTCGGCCCCATTTCCGCTGGCCGTCCCAGGTACATCACCAGCACCTCGTCCGCCACATGCCGCACCACCGCGAGGTTGTGCGAGATGAACACGTAGGCGGTGTTGAATTCCTTCTGCAGGTCCATGAACAGGTTGAGCACCTGGGCCTGGATTGACACGTCCAGCGCCGAGGTCGGCTCGTCCGCCACCAGCACCTTGGGTTGAAGCATCATCGCCCGGGCCAGGGCGATGCGCTGGCGTTGACCACCGGAGAACATGTGCGGATAGCGTTGGTAATGCTCGGGGCGCAGGCCGACCTGCTGCATCATCGACTGCACCCGTTCCCGCCGCTGTTCCTTGGAGAGCGAGGTGTTGATCAGCAGTGGCTCAGCCAACTGGTCGCCGATCTTCTGCCGCGGATTGAGGGACGCATAAGGGCTCTGGAAGACCATCTGCACATCGCGACGCAGCTGCTTGCGTTCGCTCTTGCTGGCGCCGTTGACCTCCTGGCCGGCGATCTGCAACGAGCCGGACGACGGTTCTTCGATCAGGGTCAGGGCGCGGGCCAGGGTGGACTTGCCGCAGCCGGACTCACCGACCACGGCGAGGGTCTTGCCGGCTTCCAGTTCGAACGACACGCCATTGAGCGCGCGAACCGTGGCGTGACCCTTGAACAGGCCTCGGGAGACTTCGTAGTGACGGGTGAGGTCACGGGCGGTCAGGACGACGCTCATTACGCCACCTCCTGGTTCAGCGGGTAGAAGCAGCGGGCCAGGCTATGGGCCTGGGGATCGAGGCCGGGACGTTGCTGGCGGCAGTTGTCGCGCACATAGGGGCAGCGCGGCGAAAGCAGGCAGCCAGCGGGCCGGTCATAGCGGCCGGGAACGATACCCGGCAGGGTGGCCAGGCGCTCGGCACCCAGGCTGTGCTCGGGAATCGCCTTGAGCAGCGCTTCGCTGTAGGGGTGGGCAGGGACCTCGAACAGCTCCGGCACCTGGCCTACTTCCACCGCCTGGCCGGCGTACATCACGCAGACCCGCCTGGCGGTTTCGGCGACCACGGCGAGGTCGTGGGTGATCAGGATCAGCGCCATGTCCTGCTCCTTTTGCAGGTTCAGCAGCAGTTCCATGATCTGCGCCTGGATGGTCACGTCGAGGGCGGTGGTGGGTTCATCGGCGATCAGCAGCTTGGGCTCGCCGGCAATTGCCATGGCGATCGCGACGCGCTGGCTCATGCCGCCGGAGAGCTGGTGCGGGTAGGCGTCGAGACGGCTTTCCGGGGCGGGGATCTCGACCTTCTTCAGGAGTTCGAGGGCGCGCTGGCGGGCGGCCTTGCCGCGCAGGCCGAGGTGCTGGCGCAACACTTCCTCGATCTGGAAGCCCACGGTGTAGCTGGGGTTGAGGGCGGTCATCGGGTCCTGGAAGACCATCGCCATGTCCTTGCCGACCACCTTGCGCCGCTGGCGGCCGCTGATCCTGAGCATGTCGTTGCCGTCGAAGGTCAGGGCGTCGGCGCTGATGCGCCCGGGGGCGTCGATCAGGCCCATCAGCGCCATCATGGTCACCGACTTGCCGGAGCCGGACTCGCCGACGATAGCCAGGACCTCGCCCTTGTCCACGTTGAGGTCGAGACCGTCGACCACCGGCACGGCATCGGCGTCGCCGAAGCGCACGTTGAGATTGCGGATTTGCAGAAGTGACATGGGCTTCTCCTCAGGCGGCATTCTTGAGTTTCGGGTCCAGCGCATCGCGCAGCCCGTCGCCCATCAGGTTGATTGCCAGCACGCTGAGCAAGATGGTCAGGCCGGGCAGGCTGACCACCCACCAGGCCCGTTCGATGTAGTCGCGGGCCGAGGCCAGCATGGTTCCCCATTCCGGGGTTGGCGGCTGCACGCCGAGGCCGAGGAAGCCCAGGGCGGCGGCGTCGAGGATGGCCGAGGAGAAACTCAGGGTGGCCTGGACGATCAGCGGTGCCATGCAGTTGGGCAGCACGGTGATGAACATCAGCCGGGGCAGGCTGGCGCCGGCCAGGCGCGCGGCGGTGACGTAGTCGCGGTTCAGTTCGCCCATGACCGCAGCGCGGGTCAGGCGCACGTAGGACGGCAGCGAGACGATGGCGATGGCGATCACGGTATTGATCAGGCCAGGGCCGAGGATGGCGACGATGGCGACCGCCAGCAGCAACGAGGGCAGGGCCAGCATCACGTCCATCAGGCGCATGATCGAGGCGCCCAGGGCCTTGGGGAAGAAGCCGGCGAGCAGGCCGAGGACGATCCCCGGAATCAGCGAGATGACCACCGACGACAGGCCGATCAGCAGCGACAGACGCGAGCCCTGGATCAACCGCGAGAGCAGATCGCGGCCGAGTTCGTCGGTGCCGAGGATGAACTGCCAGTTGCCGCCTTCGAGCCAGACCGGCGGGGTCAGCAGGAAGTCGCGGTATTGCTCGCTGGGGCTGTGCGGCGCGACCCACGGCGCGAACAGTGCGCAGAAGACGATCAGGCACATGAACAGCAGGCCCGCCACCGCGCCCTTGTTGCGCGAGAAGGCGTGCCAGAACTCTTTGTACGGCGAGGGGTAGAGCAGGCTCTGGTCGATCGCCGGAGCCGGAGTTGGAGCTGGAGTATTCATGACGATGGCCTCAGCGCTGGTGACGGATGCGTGGGTTGGCCAGGCCGTAGAGGATGTCCACGACGAAGTTGACCAGGATGACCAGGCAGGCGATCAGCAGGATGCCGTTCTGGACCACGGGGTAGTCACGGGCACCGATGGCTTCGATCAGCCATTTGCCGATGCCCGGCCAGGAGAAGATGGTTTCGGTGAGTACCGCGCCGGCGAGCAGGGTGCCGACCTGCAGGCCGAACACCGTCAGCACCGGGATCAGCGCATTGCGCAGGCCGTGGACGAAGACCACGCGGGCCGGCGACAGGCCCTTGGCCCGGGCGGTGCGGATGTAGTCCTCGCGCAGCACTTCGAGCATGGATGAGCGGGTCATCCGGGCGATTACCGCGAGGGGAATGGTGCCGAGGACGATGGCCGGCAGGATCAGGTGCATCACCGCGTCCTTGAATGCGCCTTGCTCGTCGCTGAGCAGGGTGTCGATGAGCATGAAGCCGGTCTTCGGCTCGATGTCGTAGAGCAGGTCGATGCGTCCGGAAACCGGGGTCCAGCCCAGGCTCACGGAGAAGAACATGATGAGGATCAGGCCCCACCAGAAGATCGGCATCGAGTAGCCGGTAAGGGAAAGCCCCATCACCCCGTGGTCGAACAGCGATCCGCGCTTGAGCGCGGCGATGACCCCGGCCAGGACGCCGAGGGTGCCGGCGAACAGCAGGGCCGCCAGGGCCAGTTCGAGGGTGGCGGGAAACAGGGCGAGAAATTCGTTCCACACGCTTTCGCGGGTCCGCAATGACTCGCCCAGGTCACCCTGGGCGAGCTTGCCGACGTAATCCAGGTACTGCTCGGGCAAGGGCTTGTTCAGGCCCAGCCGTTCCATGGCCTGTGCGTGCATTTCAGGGTCGACCCTGCGCTCGCCCATCATCACTTCCACCGGGTCCCCGGGTATGAGTCGTATGAGTGCGAAGGTCAGCAAGGTAATGCCGAAAAAGGTCGGGATCAGCAATCCCAGACGCCGGGCAATGAAACTCAACATCGTGTGGTGTTCCTCGTCAGCCGGTAAGGCGTGGGCCCGTTGTCCCCGGGTAGGGTCGACGGGCCTCGTTATTGTTTTGGAATCCGTTCGAAAAGCGCCTGGGCGATTTTTCGTGCGAACCCTACTTCACCTGGGTGGTAGCGAAGTTGTTGTTGGTCAGGGGGCTGATGGTGTAGCCCTCGACGTTCCGGCGCATGGCCGTGAACATTTTCGGATGGGCCATGGTTATCCACGGCCGGTCCGCATCGTACACGGCCAGCGCCTGGTTATAGAGCGCTTCTCGTTGCTGCGAATCGATCACCTGGCGGGCCTGGGTGATCAGCGCGTCAAATTCGGGATTGCACCAACGAGCATAGTTCTCGCCATTCTTTACTGCCTCGCAACTGAGCAGCGGGGTCATGAAGTTGTCCGGGTCGCCGTTGTCGCCGGCCCATCCGGTGGACACCAGGTCGTGCTCGCCGTTCTTTGCGCGGCGCAGCATTTCTGCCCATTCCATGACGCGGATATCCACTTTCAGGCCGATCTTCTTCAGGTCGGCCTGGAGCATTTCAGCGCTCAGGCGCGGGTTGGGGTTGGTCATGCCGCCGCCGTTGCGGGTGAACAGGGTCAGCACCGTGCCTTCCGCCACCCCGGCTTCCTTGAGCAGGGCGCGGGCCTTGTCGAGGTCGTGGGGCGGGTTCTGGTTGTCGTGGTTGTAGCCGAGCATGGTCGGCGGGTAGGGATTGACCGCCAGCAGCGCGTTGCCCTTGCCGAACAGCTGGTCGACGTGGGCCTGGCGGTCGAAGGCGATGTCGATGGCCTTGCGCACCCGGACGTCGCTGAGCACCGGGTGTTCGGTGTTCATCGCCACGTAGCCGATGATCAGCGCCTCCAGCTCGGCCACCTTGAGCATCGGGTCCTGCTTGATCGACGGGACATCGTCGGGCTTGGGATAGAGGGCGACCTGGCATTCGTTGGCGCGCAGTTTCTGCAGGCGCACGTTGTTGTCGGTGGTGATGGCGAAGACCAGGCTTTCGCTCGGTGGCGCACCGCGGAAGTAGTCAGGGTTGGCCTTGTAGCGGATCTGCGCATCCTTGATATAGCGCTGCAGGATGAACGGGCCGGTGCCCACCGGCTTGCTGTTGAGGTCGCCGGTGCGGTTGGCCTGGAGCAACTGGTCGCCGTATTCGGCGGAGTAGATCGAGGTGAAGGCCATGGCCAGGTCACGCAGGAAAGGGGCCTGGGGCTGGGTGAGGGTGAAGACCACGGTGTGCTCGTCGGTCTTTTCGACGCTCTTGAGCAGCTTGCTGAAGCTCATCCCTTCGAAATAGGGGAAGCCGATGCTGGTCTTGTCGTGCCAGGGGTGCTTGGGATCGAGCTGGCGCTGGAAGCTCCAGAGCACGTCGTCAGCGTTCATTTCCCGGGTGGGGGTGAACCAGGGCGTGGTGTGGAACTTCACGCCCTTGCGCAGGTGGAAGGTGTAGACGAGGCCGTCTTCGCTGATCTCCCAGCGTTCGGCCAGGGACGGCTGGATCTCGGTGGTGCCGGGCTTGAAGTCCACCAGGCGGTTGAACAGGGTTTCCGCTGCCGCGTCGGCGGTGACCGCGGTGGTGTACTGGGCCATATCGAAGCCTTCCGGGCTGGCTTCGGTGCAGACCACCAGCGGGCGTGCCCAGAGGCTGGTGCAGGTGCTGAGCAGCAGGGTCGCCAGCAGTGCTTGCAGGGATGTTTTCTTCATCGGCATGTCCTTTGTCGGTTCCTTGTTGCCGGGAGCCGGGCGCTATCGCGATCGGCTCCCGGCCCCGCTCAGAGAATGTTGAAAGGAATGGTGGTCACGACACGGAACTCGTCCAGGTTGCCGTCGAGCTGCTCGCGGCTGGCGCGGTGCGCGGTGTAGTAGGCGCGGATGCTGGTGGCTTGCAGCGGTCCGCTTTGCACGACATAGCTGGCACCAAGCGACCACTCCCGGTGATGTTCGCCATCGAGGTTGCGTACATCGTAGCCGTTGCCCTTGTAGTGGGTACCGTCGATGCCCCAGCCGCGGGCGGTGTAGACGTTCAGGCGCAGCCCCGGCACGCCGAAACCGGCCATGTCGAGGGCGTAGCCGACCTGGAACGATCTCTCGTTGGGCCCGTTGTAATCGGAGAACAGCGAGTTGGCGAGGAAGATCGCGTTGGTGTCGTGGATGTAGTCGAAGTACTCGTTGCCGTCCACCTGCTGGTAGGCGAAGGTCAGGCTGTGGGCCTGGTGCGCCAGGGTGAAGGACAGGCTGAAGGTGTCGTTGTCGATGTCGCCCAGCTTCGCCGAGCCGGTGTCGCGGGTGCCGTAGTAGTTCAGCCCGGTGGTCAGGCCCAGCACGCTCTTGTCCCCCAGTTCATGGGAGGCGCCGAAGTAGTACTGGTTCCAGATGTCCTCGACATGGCCGAAGTACAGGCTGGTGGTCAGGCTGCGCAGTGGCTGGTAGTTGAGTCCGGCCAGGCTGACCCGGTCGGTGTCGGCGTCGAGGGCCGAGTACTCGGTGCGGAACTTGCTCTTGCCCTGTTCGGTACGGGTCGAGACCCGCTCGAAGGTGCCGAGGTCGAATGTCAGGTTGTCGAACTCCGCACTGTGCAGGGCGACCCCGTCGAAGCTCGACGGCAAGGCGCGGTTGCCGATGTAGGCGAACACCGGGGTGTTGATCGACTGACGGCCGGCGGTGAGGGTGGTGTTGGAGATCCGCGCTTGCAGGTTGGCCAGGCCGAGCTTGCTCCATTGGCCGATGACGTCGCCGTCGCTGTGGGTCAGGGTGCGGTTGTTCGGCCCGGCCACGGCGGCGCGGCCGCGTTCCAGGGCGAGGGCATGGTAGCCGGCGACCTGGGTGGCGAAGCCGACGGTGCCCTGGGGGAAGCCGGAGCTGTAGTCGAGGATGGTGCCCTGTACCCAGTTGTCGCGGCTGTGGGTGGGCTGGCGGCTGCCGTCGCCCTTGGTATAGCGGAACAGCGGGCCTTTGGTCGCGCGCTCGCGGGCATACCAGTTGCGGGTCGAGCCGGACAGGCTCTGGTCTTCGATGAAGCCGTTGGATTCGGCCTGGGCGCTGGTTTCCTTCAGGGCCAGGGGCAGGTAGTCGTGGCTGGCGGGTGCGGCATGGGCCAGGCCGGACAGGCCGCCGAGGGAGAGGGCGATTACGGTAGAGAGTGTCTTCAAGGCAGTACTTCCTTTCTTGTTGTTGTCAGTGACCCGGCGGGCCTTGTNNCCGCCGGTCAGTGCTGCGGATCGGGGCGGATGGGCCGTGATCCGGGTCGGGCCGGTCAGTCGATGCCGACGTCGCGGAACGTGGTCTTGCCGAACGGGCTCACCCGGTAGTCCTGCACCCGCGTGCTCACCGGCTGGCTGACGGTGGAGTGAGCAATGGGAGTGATGGGCACGT
>DQAA01000630.1:0-3605 GCA_003523465.1 Pseudomonas sp. | reverse complement strand
TGGGCCTGGCGATACAGCTCGCTGCGCTGCTCGCGGTCGCTGGTGCCCTTGGCTTTTTTCATCAGGGCGTCGTATTCCGGGTCGCACCACATGGAGTGGTTGTGGCTGCCGATCGCGTCGCAGCTGTACAGGGTGCCAAGCCAGTTGTCCGGGTCGCCGTTGTCGCCGGTCCAGCCGATCAGCAGGGTGTCGTGTTCGCCGTTCTTGGCGCGCTTGAGGTACTCGCCCCATTCGTAGCTGACGATGTTGACCTTCAGCCCGAGCTTGCCCCAGTCGTCCTGAAGCATCTGCGCCATCAGGCGTGCGTCGGGGTTGTACGGGCGTTGCACGGGCATGGCCCAGAGGGTGATCTCGGTCCCTTCCCTGACCCCGGCATCGCGCAGCATCTGCCTGGCCTTTTCCAGGTCATGGGGGGTATCGGCGATGCTTTCGTCATAGGACCACTGGGTCGGCGGCATGGTGTTCACCGCCACCTGGCCGGCGCCCTGGAACACGGCCTTGATGATGGCTTGCTTGTTCACCGCCATGTCCAGGGCCTGACGCACTTCCAGCTGGTCGAACGGCTTGTGGCGGGTGTTGTAGGCGATGTAGCCGAGGTTGTAGGCGGGCTTCTCGATCAGGTTGATGCTCTCGTCGCGGCGCAGGGCCTCGAGGTCGGCGGGACGCGGGTGGATGCTGACCTGGCATTCGCCCTTGCGCAGCTTCTGCACCCGCACCGACGGATCGACGTTGATGGAGTAGATCAGGTTGTCCAGCTTGACCTGGTCGGGAGCCCAGTACTCGGTGTTGCCGCGGTAGCGGATCTGGGTGTCCTTCTGGTAGCGGGCGAACACGAAGGGCCCGGTGCCGATGGGCTTGTGGGTGATGTCCGACGGGGTTCCGCGGGCCAGCAGGTGTTCGGCGTATTCGGAGGAGAGCACCGAGGCGAAGCTCATGGCGAGGTTCTGCAGCAGCGTGGCGTCGGGGTGGTTGAGGGTGAAGGTCACGGTCAGCGGGCCGGTCTTCTGCACCCTGGCGATGGTCTTGTCCATGCCCATGGCGTTGAAGTACGGGAACACCGTGCCGTAGGCCATGCGGAAGGGGTGGGTCGGGTCGAGCATGCGGTTGAAGGTGAAGACCACGTCGTCGGCGTCGAAGTCACGGCTGGGGGTGAAGCCGGCGTTGCTGTGGAACTTCACGCCTGGGCGCAGGTTGAAGGTGTACACCAGGCCATCATCGGAAATGCTCCAGTCGGTGGCCAGGGACGGCTCCACGCCCGTGGCCCCGCGCTCGAACTCCACCAGACGGTTGTACAGCGGCTCCGACACGTCGTTGTCGGTGCCGCTCTGGTATTGCGCAGTGTCGAAGCCGGAAGGGCTGCCCTCTGAACAGAACACCAGGTTGCCCTTGGCCAGACCTGGGGGCGAACTGGCCAGCAGGCCGGCCCCGAGCAAGGCGGCGAAGAGAGATGTCTTACGCATGGGAATTCCTTGTCTTGTCGTCGTTGTTGGAAGTTTCCGCGGCACATGGCGAATCCTCGCTCAGGCGTCGCGGTGCCCGTCCCAAGGTAAGTGCGGGAAAGGCTTCCGACGAGGTACACAAGGCGCAAATTAGGGTGGGAGGTTTCCTAGTGACTTGAGGAAATTTCGGACTGGAATCGAAGTGCCATCAACCAGGCGTTTGTTTCTTCGCATCGGCACCGGCGCATCCGCGGGATGCGACCGGGCCGAAGCGCGGGTTATGGCTTCACGCTGACGCCGTTGAAGTCATTGAGGGCGAAGGGACTGATCTTGAAGTCGACGACGTTCTTGCGCATCGGTTGGTAGACCGTGGAGTGGGCGATCGGGGTGATCGGCACCTGGTCCTTGAGGATGTGCTGCGCCTGCTTGTACAGCTCGGTGCGCTTGGCCTGGTCGGGGATGCGCTTGGCGTCCTTGACCAGCTTGTCGTAGTCGGTGTTGCACCAGTGGGAGAAGTTGTTGCCGTTGACCGCGTCGCAGCCGTACAGGGTGCCGAGCCAGTTGTCCGGGTCACCGTTGTCGCCGCTCCAGCCGATCAGCATGGCGCCGTTCTCGCCGTCCTTGGCGCGCTTGATGTACTCGCCCCATTCATAGCTGACGATCCGCGCCTTGATGCCGATCTTCGCCCAGTCGGACTGGATCATCTCGGCCATCAGCTTGGCATTGGGGTTGTACGGGCGCTGCACGGGCATGGCCCACAGGGTGATCTCGGTGCCTTCCTTGATCCCGGCTTCCTTGAGCAGGGCCTTGGCCTTCTCGACGTTGTACTCGGTGCCCTTGATGGTCTCGTCGTAGGACCACTGGGTCGGCGGCATGGCATTGACCGCCAGCTGCCCGGCGCCCTGGTACACCGAGTTGATGATCTGCTGCTTGTTCACCGCCATGTCCAGCGCCTGGCGGACCTTGAGCTGGGCCATGGGGTTGGGCTCGTTGCTGCCCTTGATCTTGTCCATCACGTTGTAGGCGATGTAGCCGAGGTTGAAGCCGGCCTGGTGCGGCATCTGCAGGTTCGGGTCGGCCTTGAGTGTCTCAAGGTCGGCGGGGCGCGGGAACAGGGTGACCTGGCACTCGTTCTTCTTCAGCTTCTGCATGCGCACCGAAGCGTCGGTGGTGATGGCGAAGATCAGGTTGTCGATCTTCACCTCGTCCGGCTGCCAGTACTCCTTGTTGCCCCTGAAGCGGATCTGCGCGTCCTTCTGGTACTTGCTGAACACGAACGGGCCGGTGCCGATCGGCTTCTGGTTGATATCCGAAGCCTTGCCCTGCTTGAGCAACTGGTCGGCGTACTCGGCGGACTGGATCGAGGCGAAGCTCATGGCGATGTTCTGGATGAACGCGGCATCGACCTCGTTCAGGGTGAATTTCACGGTGTGGTCGTCGACCTTTTCCACCTGCTTGATGTTCGCGTCCATGCCCATGTCGGTGAAGTACGGGAACTCGGTGGGGTACGCCTTGCGGAACGGCATGTCCTTGTCGAGCATGCGGTTGAAGGTGAACAGCACGTCGTCGGCGTTGAACTCGCGGGTCGGTTTGAAGAAGTCGGTGGTATGGAACTTGACCCCCTCGCGCAGGTGGAAGGTGTAGGTCAGGGCATCGTCGGAGACATCCCAGTGGGTTGCCAGGCCGGGAATCACCTTGGTGCCGCCGCGTTCGAACTGGGCCAGGCGGTTGAAGACGGTCTCGGACGAGGCGTCGAAGTCGGTACCGGTGGTGTACTGGCCGGGGTCGAAGCCGGCGGGGCTGCCTTCGGAGCAGTAGACCAGGTTGGAAGCGGCCTGGGCGGCCGGAGTAGCGGCGAGCAGACCTGCGCCGACGAGAAAGGGAATGACTGCGGTTTTCAGCATGGTGGCCTCATTGTTGTCATTTTTGATCTGAGGGCGGCCTTGTGGGCCGACCCACGGATACTTATGCAGGTGCTGTACCTGATGCAACGATTGAGGATAGCTTCTGACAGCAGTTTCGGAACGTTCGTACAGGGATGTCGCGATTGTGTAACTTTTGCGGAGTTGAACGTTTGCTGCTGAAGGATCGTTGAAGTTTTTTAGATTTTCAGTGAATTTGAGGGCCTCATCGCTGGCAAGCCAGCTCCCACAGGGTCCGCGGCGC
>DQAA01000442.1 GCA_003523465.1 Pseudomonas sp. | reverse complement strand
GCCCTCGATGCGCTGGCGCGGTTGCCCGGGACGCAACTGGCCGGCGTGTCGTGCTTCTATGCCAGCGATTCCCTGTCTCCCGGCCAGCCGCGCTATACCAATGCCGTAGCCGCCCTGGACACCACCCTTGCCCCGATCGACCTGCTCGACGCCCTGCAAGGCATCGAGGCCGACCAGGGCCGTGAGCGCAAGGAGCGCTGGGGGCCGCGCACCCTGGACCTGGACATCCTGCTCTACGCCGACCTGGTCATCGACGAGCCGCGCCTGAAANNGAAAGTCCCGCACTACCACATGCACGCCCGCCCCTTCGTTCTCTATCCCCTCGCCGAACTGGTGCCCGAAGACTTCCTTCTGGCAGACCAGCGCCCCCTCTCGCAGTTACTGGCAGACTGCCCGTTCGTCGGCCTCGAACGCCTGTAGCCGGGCGTTCCCCCAGCGGTAACGCCCGTAACAGCCCTGACGTAACAATGCGGTAACACGGTAATTGACTTCCCCCTGCGCGCTCACGACTATAGGCGTCCCGTGGCACGTCCGTGCCGTAAACAAGGCCGGGAACGGATTGACCCAAACACCACACTCGATGATGTGCCGTTCCAGAAGATGAATACATGCGTTGTACGCAGTGGTTTTTCACAGCGCCTGAACGAGGATTGCTTTTCATGCCAGACGTAACCCTGACCACCCTGCAGGCCCTCAAGGCCAAGGGTGAAAAAATCGCCATGCTGACCTGCTATGACGCGACTTTCGCCCAGGCTGCAGCCCGCGCCGGTGTCGAGATCCTGCTGGTTGGCGACTCCCTGGGGATGGTCCTGCAGGGCCATGACAGNNACCAATGCCGACATGGCCTACCACGTTGCCAGCGTCAAACGCGGCAACGAAGGTGCGTTGATCCTCGCCGACCTGCCGTTCATGGCCTATGCCACTCCCGAACAAGCCTTCGCCAACTGCGCCGAACTGATGCGCGCCGGCGCCCACATGGTCAAGCTCGAAGGCGCCGCCTGGCTCGGTGACACCGTGCGCCAGCTGACCGATCGCGGCGTGCCGGTGTGCATGCACCTGGGCCTGACCCCCCAGGCGGTCAACATTCTCGGTGGCTACAAGGTCCAGGGGCGTCATGAGAACCAGGCACGGCAGATGCGTGCCGACGCCATCGCACTGGAGCAGGCCGGCGCAGCGATGCTCCTGCTCGAATGCGTGCCAAGCGAGCTGGCCGCGGAAATCACCCAGGCGGTGAGCATCCCGGTGATCGGCATCGGCGCCGGCAGCGCCACCGACGGCCAGGTATTGGTCATGCACGACATGCTCGGCCTGTCCCTGAGCGGCCGTGCACCGAAGTTCGTGAAGAACTTCATGGCCGGCCAGCCAGACATCCAGAGCGCCTTCCAGGCTTACGTACAAGCGGTCAAGGACGTCAGCTTCCCTGGCAGCGAACACGGATTCAGCGCATGAACACCGTCAAGACCGTTCTCGAACTGCGGGCCGCCGTTGCCCGCGCCCGCGGCGAAGGCAAGCGCATCGCCTTCGTGCCGACCATGGGCAACCTGCACAGCGGCCACGCCGCGCTGGTGACCAAGGCCGCCCAGCGCGCCGACTTCGTTGTCGCCAGCATCTTCGTCAACCCGCTGCAGTTCGGCCCCAGCGAAGACCTCGACAAGTACCCGCGCACCCTCGCCGCCGACCAGGAAAAACTCTTCGAAGCCGGCTGCAACCTGCTGTTCGCTCCGACCGTGGACGAAATGTACCCGGACGGCATGGGCGTACAGACTCGGGTCAGCGTCCCGCAACTCTCCGAAGGCCTGTGTGGCGCCAGCCGCCCTGGGCATTTCGAAGGCGTCGCGACCGTGGTCAGCAAGCTGTTCAACATGGTGCAACCGGATATCGCCGTGTTCGGCCAGAAGGACTTCCAGCAACTGGCGGTGATTCGCGCCATGGTCCGCGACCTGAACATGCCGATCCAGATCATTGGCGAGCCGACCGTACGCGCCGAGGATGGACTGGCGCTGTCATCGCGCAATGGCTACCTGAACGCAGAGCAGCGCGCTACCGCCCCCGTGGTGTATCGCACCCTCAACCAACTGGCCGACGGGATTCGCCAGGGCCGTCGCGACTTCCCGGCCCTGATCGCCGAAGGCCAGCAGACGCTGGTTGCCGCAGGCCTCAAGCCGGACTACCTGGAAGTCCGCCAGGCCCTCGCCCTTCGCCCTGCCACCGCTACCGACCGCGATCTGGTGATCCTGGTCGCGGCCTATCTTGGCCCTACCCGCCTGATCGACAACCTGCACCTGAATCTCGACGACGCCTAGAATCCAGGAATCGCTCCCGCGACAGGCGGGAGCGCAGGTTGTAGCAAAATGACATATNNNNGACGGGCCGGTAACGGCTACATGTTCTCCGTGTCCAAGGCAGCTCAAGCAATCAAGGAACCCTGCAGCGATGGCGTATTACCGTACACCTCATGATGTCACCGCTCTGCCAGCCTGGCAGGCACTCCAGCAACACCGCGACGCCATGCAGGACTTCAGCATGCGCGAGGCATTCAACGCCGACCCGCAGCGCTTCAACCAGTTTTCCCTGAGCAGTTGCGGACTTTTCCTCGACTACTCGAAGAACCTGATCAACGCCGAAACCCGCGACAAGCTGGTCGGCCTGGCCAATGAAGTCGGTTTGCAGGAAGCCATCCAGGCACTGTTCGCCGGCGAGATCCTAAACGCCTCCGAAGGCCGCCCGGCGCTGCACACCGCGCTGCGCCGCCCGGTCGGCGACAAGCTGAGCGTGAACGGCGTCAACGTCATGCCGGACGTGCACAAGGTGCTCAACCAGGTCACCGAGCTGGTCGGCAAGATCCACGACGGCCTGTGGCGCGGCTACAGCGAAAAACCGATCACCGACGTGGTGAACATCGGCATCGGCGGTTCCTTCCTCGGCCCGGAGCTGGTCTCCGAAGCCCTGCTGCCCTACGCCCAGCGTGGCGTGCGCTGCCATTACCTGGCGAACATCGACGGCAGCGAGTTCCATGAGCTGTCGGCCAACCTGCGCGCCGAAACCACCCTGTTCATCGTTTCCTCGAAGTCCTTCAATACCCTGGAAACCCTGAAGAACGCCCAGGCCGCGCGCGCCTGGTACCTGGCCCAGGGCGGCTCGGAAGCCGAGCTGTACCGCCACTTCATCGCGGTGTCCAGCAACAAGGCCGCAGCCATCGCCTTCGGTATCCGTGAAGAGAACATCTTCCCGATGTGGGACTGGGTCGGCGGCCGCTACTCGCTGTGGTCGGCGATCGGCCTGCCGATTGCGCTGGCCATCGGTACCGCCAACTTCAAGGAATTGCTGTCCGGTGCCTACACCATGGACCAGCATTTCCAGAACGCCCCGTTCGAACAGAACATGCCGGTGCTGCTGGCCCTGCTCGGGGTCTGGTACGGCAACTTCTGGGGTGCGCAAAGCCACGCGATCCTGCCGTACGACCATTACCTGCGTAACATCACCAAGCACCTGCAGCAGCTGGACATGGAGTCCAACGGCAAGCACGTGCGCCAGGACGGTACGCCGGTCAACCATGACACCGGTCCGGTGATCTGGGGCGGCGTCGGCTGCAACGGCCAGCACGCCTATCACCAGTTGCTGCACCAGGGCACCCAGATGATTCCGGCCGACTTCATCGTCCCGGTCGTCAGCTTCAACCCGGTCGCCGACCATCACCAGTGGCTGTACGCCAACTGCCTGTCGCAGAGCCAGGCGCTGATGCTGGGCAAGACCCGCAGCGAAGCCGAAGCCGAGCTGCGCGAAAAAGGCATGAACGAGGCAGACGTGCAAAAGCTGGCGCCGCACAAGGTGATCCCGGGCAACCGCCCGAGCAACACCCTGGTGGTCGAGCGCATCAGCCCGCGGCGCCTGGGCGCACTGGTGGCAATGTACGAGCACAAGGTGTTCGTGCAAAGCGTGGTCTGGGGCATCAACGCCTTCGACCAGTGGGGCGTGGAACTGGGCAAGGAGCTCGGCAAGGGCGTCTACCAGCGCCTGATCGGTGGTAACGAAGAGCCTGCCGAAGACGCTTCGACCCAAGGCCTGATCAACTACTTCCGCGGCCGCCATCGCGGCTGACCCCCGGTCGCTGCCCCCGAACATGGCCGGGGGCAGCGGCTACACTGTCCTGACCCCGGCTGCCTTCGAAAGGCCTCCCTGCGTCGTCGACGAAGGCAACGCCGTCCCATAAGAAAAGGACAGGTCGTGCCCATGTTCGATATCAGTCACTTCCCCCAAGCCGATGCCGTCAGCCGTGCAGCCGAACTGAGCCAGGGCGACTACGATCGCCTCTATCGCCAATCCATCGAGCAACCCGAGCAATTCTGGACCGAGCAGGCCCGCCGCCTGGACTGGATCAGCCCGTGGAGCACCGTGCAGGACTGCGATATCCGCAGCGGCAAGGCCATCTGGTTCAAGAACGCCAAGCTCAACGTCAGCTACAACTGCCTCGACCGCCACCTGGAGCAACGCGCCGACCAGCCCGCGATCATCTGGGAAGGCGACGATCCCACACGCTCCGCCACCCTCACCTACCGCCAGGTGCACCAGCAGGTTTGCCGCCTGGCCAACGTGCTCAAGCAACGCGGCGTGCAGAAAGGCGACCGGGTCTGCATCTACATGCCGATGATCCCGGAAGCCGCCTTCGCCATGCTTGCCTGCACGCGAATCGGCGCTATTCATTCCGTGGTGTTCGGCGGCTTCTCCCCGGATGCCTTGCGCGACCGCATCCTCGACGCCGACTGCCGCACCGTGATCACTGCCGACGAAGGCGTGCGCGGTGGCAAGACCGTCGCCCTCAAGCAGAACGTCGACAAGGCCCTGGCCAGTTGTCCGAATGTCAGCAGCGTGCTGGTGGTCCGGCGCACCGGCGGCAGCGTGGCGTGGGACGCGCAACGCGACCTCTGGTACCACGAAGCGCTCGCCAGAGTTGAAGACCAATGCCAGCCCGAACCGATGGACGCCGAGGACCCGCTGTTCATCCTCTACACCTCCGGCAGCACCGGCAAACCCAAGGGCGTGCTGCACAGCACCGCCGGCTACCTGTTGCAGGCGGCCATGACCTTCAAGGTGGTGTTCGATTACCGTGACGGCGAGGTGTTCTGGTGCAGCGCCGATGTGGGCTGGGTCACCGGGCACAGCTACATCCTCTATGGTCCGCTGGCCAACGGCGCCACCAGCCTGATGTTCGAAGGCGTACCGAACTACCCTGACGCCTCGCGCTTCTGGCAGGTGGTGGACAAGCACCAGGTCAACATCTTCTACACCGCCCCCACCGCCCTGCGCGCCCTGATGCGTGAAGGAGAAGGGCCGCTGCGGAGCACCTCGCGCAAGAGCCTGCGCCTGCTTGGCAGCGTCGGCGAACCGATCAACCCGGAAGCCTGGGAGTGGTACTTCAACGCGGTGGGTGAAAAGCGCTGCCCCATCGTCGACACCTGGTGGCAGACCGAGACCGGCGGCATCATGCTCACCCCGCTGATCAGCAACCGGCATATCAAACCCGGCTGCGCGACCCGGCCGATGTTCGGCGTACAACCGGTACTGCTGGACGAAAAAGGCACGCCGATCGAAGGCCCCGGCGCCGGGCTGCTGGCGATCAAGGCCAGCTGGCCGGCACAGATCCGCAGCGTCTATGGCGATCACCAGCGCATGATCGACACCTACTTCAAACCCTTCCCCGGCTACTACTTCACCGGCGACGGCGCCCGACGCGACGAACAGGGCGACCTGTGGATAACCGGGCGGATCGACGATGTGATCAACGTTTCCGGGCACCGCATCGGCACCGCCGAGGTGGAGAGCGCGCTGGTATTGCATGACAGCATCGCCGAAGCCGCCGTGGTGGGTTATCCCCATGACCTCAAGGGCCAGGGAATCTATGCCTTCGTTACGCCAATGAACGGCGTCGAGCCGGACGAGGCGCTGAAGAAGGAGCTGCTGGCGCTGGTCAGCAAGGAGATCGGCAGCTTCGCCAAACCGGAATTGATCCAGTGGGCGCCGGCGCTGCCCAAGACCCGCTCGGGCAAGATCATGCGGCGGATATTGCGCAAGATCGCCTGCAACGAGCTGGACAACCTGGGTGATACCTCGACGCTGGCGGACCCGAGCGTCGTTCAAGGGTTGATCGATAAGCGCCTTAATACCTGATATACCGGCTGTTTTGGGGCTGCCTTGCGGCCCCGACTCACCCGACCCAAAGGTGTCCATGGAAGCCCTGCGCCGCCGCATCGAATCCCAGCTGCAAAGCCTCACCGGCCTGTCCCTCGGCCAGCTCGACCTGGAAAACCCCAAGGGCGACCCCGGCCTGTTCGGCCCCCACAGCGTCAGCTGGCAGGTGCATGGCGATTTCTCCAGCATGCTGGTCGGCGGCATCAGCGCCCTGCTCCTGCAAATGCTCCATCCCCTTGCCCTGGCCGGCGTCTGGGACCACTCCAATTTCCGCGAAGACATGCTCGGCCGACTGCGCCGCACCAGCCAGTTCATCTCCGGCACCACCTTCGGCGCGACGGGCGACGCTGAATGGCTGATCGAGCGTGTCAGGACCATCCACCTGCAGGTGACCGGCAGCGCCGCCGACGGCACGCCCTACGCCGCCAGTGACCCGGACCTGCTGACCTGGGTGCATGTCGCTGAGGTACGCAGCTTTCTCGCCGCTCACCTGCGTTATCGCAATCCGCACCTGAGCGATGCAGCGCAGGACATCTATTACAGCGAGATCGCCCTGATCGCCGAGCGCCTGGGCGCCCGGAACGTGCCCCGCTCGCGACAGGAAGTGGCGAATTACCTGGTCCGCATGCGCCCGCAGCTGGTCTGCGACGAGCGCAGCCGGGAAGTGGTGCGGGTACTGCTGAACGCCCCGGCGCCAAGCCGCATCGCCAAGCCGGTCGGGAACCTGATGATGCAGGCGGGAATCGGTCTGCTCCCGGACTGGGCGGGAGACCTGCTCGGGCTGAAGCTCGGGCCGGTAAAACAGGGGGTGGTCGACCTGGGCATGAATGCCCTGATCGGGCCGACATTACGCTGGGCAATGCGCGATGGCTCGGTGCACCGGGCACGGCGGCGGATGGGAATCAGCTGAGCCTCCACGCGAATCAGCCTGCACTGCCGCTCCCCTGACCCTGCACATCTATGCCACCATGCGCGGGCCCACCGCAGACTCAACGTCAAAATGAACAATACAGAGGACTAGAGCATGCAAGATGTCGTAATCGTCGCCGCCACCCGTACCGCGGTCGGCAGCTTCCAGGGCGCCTTGGCAAATATCCCGGCCGTCGACCTTGGCGCCGCCGTGATCCGCCAACTGCTGGCCCAGACCGGCCTGGATGGCGAGCTGGTCGACGAAGTGATCCTCGGCCAGGTGCTGACCGCCGGTGCCGG
>DQAA01000441.1 GCA_003523465.1 Pseudomonas sp. | reverse complement strand
ATGTACGAGGCGCTGCTTAACCTTGTGGGAGCTGGCTTGCCAGCGATGAGGCCAGAGCCGCCCCCCACAAGATTCAAAGTCAGGCCATTTCCGCCGTGGTTTCGAAGTCGAAGACCAGTTCGCCATCGCGGATGTCGACATGGACCACACCGCCATGCTCGGCCAGCTCACCAAACAGGATCTCCTCGGCCAGCGGCCGCTTGATCTTGTCCTGGATAAGCCGGGCCATCGGCCGCGCCCCCATCAGCACATCGTAGCCACCAGTCGCGAGCCAACCGCGCGCCGCATCGGAAACCTCCAGCAGGACGCGCTTGTCTTCCAGTTGCGCCTGCAGCTCGGTGAGGAACTTGTCCACCACGCTCTTGATGGTTTCGTGACTGAGGCGACCGAACTGGATGATGGTATCCAGGCGGTTGCGGAACTCCGGCGTGAAGCTTTTCTTGATCACTTCCATGGAGTCGGACGAGTGATCCTGGTGCGTGAAGCCGATCGAGGCACGCGCTGCGGTTTCCGCGCCAGCATTGGTGGTCATGATCAGGATCACGTTGCGGAAATCCGCCTTGCGCCCGTTGTTGTCGGTCAGGGTGCCGTGGTCCATCACCTGCAGCAGCAGGTTGAAGACTTCCGGATGCGCCTTCTCGATCTCGTCGAGCAACAGCACGCAATGCGGCTGCTTGGTGATGGCCTCGGTGAGCAGACCACCCTGGTCGAAACCGACATAGCCCGGAGGCGCGCCGATCAAACGGGAAACGGTGTGCCGCTCCATGTACTCGGACATGTCGAAGCGAACCAGTTCCACACCCAGCGCCTTGGCCAACTGCCGGGCCACTTCGGTCTTGCCCACCCCGGTCGGACCGGAGAAGAGGAAGGAACCGATCGGCTTGTCGGGCGCCTTGAGACCAGCGCGAGACAGTTTGATTGCAGTGGACAGGGAATCGATGGCGGCGTCCTGACCGAAGACGGTCAGCTTCAGGTCGCGCTCCAGATTACGCAGCAGCTCCTTGTCGGAACTGGTGACGTGTTTTGGCGGAATACGCGCGATCTTGGCGACGATGTCCTCGACCTGCGGCACTTCGATGCGCTTGACCCGCGCCTCGACCGGCTGCAGGCGCTGGTAGGCACCGGCTTCGTCGATCACGTCGATGGCCTTGTCCGGCATGTGCCGGTCATTGATGTAGCGGGCAGCCAGTTCGGCGGCGGCACGCAAGGCTTCGTCACTGTACTCGATGCTGTGGTGGGACTCGAAACGACCTTTCAGCCCGCGCAGGATACCGACGGTGTCTTCAACCGAAGGCTCGCTGACGTCGACTTTCTGGAAGCGCCGCGCCAGGGCCCGGTCCTTCTCGAAAATGCCACGGAATTCCTGGAAGGTGGTCGAACCGATGCAACGGATATCACCGGAAGACAACAGCGGCTTGAGCAGGTTGGATGCATCCATTACCCCGCCGGAAGCCGCACCGGCACCGATGATGGTATGGATTTCGTCGATGAAGAGGATTGCCTGCGGACGTTTGCGCAGCTCACCGAGCAGCGCCTTGAAGCGCTTCTCGAAATCACCGCGGTACTTGGTGCCGGCGAGCAAGGCACCCAGATCCAGCGAGTAGACCACACTGTGGGACAGCAGGTCGGGCACCTGGCCGTCGACGATGCGCTTGGCCAGGCCTTCGGCGATGGCAGTCTTGCCGACACCGGCCTCGCCAACCAGCAACGGGTTGTTCTTGCGCCGACGGGCGAGGATTTGCGCCACCCGCTCGACTTCGGTTTCGCGACCGACCAGCGGATCGATCCGACCCTGGCGGGCCAGTTCGTTGAGGTTGCTGGCGTAGGCGTCGAGGGGATTGCTTGACGACGAGGTTTCACCACCCTCCTCGTCCTGCATGTCCTGCTCGCCCTCCTGGTGTTCGCCGTGCCCTGGAACCTTGGAGATGCCGTGAGCGATGTAGTTGACCACATCGATGCGAGCCACGCTTTGTTGCTTGAGCAGGAATACGGCCTGGCTTTCCTGCTCGCTGAAAATGGCCACCAGTACGTTGGCGCCGGTCACTTCGCGTTTTCCGGAGCTCTGTACGTGGAAGACGGCACGCTGCAGCACCCGCTGGAAGCCCAGCGTCGGCTGGGTTTCGCGGTCCTCGTCATGAACGGGGATCAACGGCGTGGTGGAGTCGATGAACTCCTGCAGATCGTGTTTGAGCTTGTCGAGATTTGCCCCGCACGCGCGCAAGACGGTGGCGGCGGCCTCGTTGTCCAGCAATGCCAGCAGAAGGTGCTCGACCGTCATGAATTCATGACGCTTTGAGCGCGCTTCCTTGAAGGCCAGATTGAGGGTGACTTCGAGCTCGCGGTTTAACATAGCTTCACCTCATACCCAAGTGGTCGGCGATTAACCGTCCTTCTCGATTTCACAGAGTAGCGGATGCTGGCTTTCCCTGGCGTATTGGTTGACCTGCATGGCCTTTGTCTCGGCGATGTCACGGGTAAACAATCCGCACACTGCCCGTCCCTCGGTGTGAACGGCCAGCATGACCTTGGTCGCCAGCTCGCGGTTCAGGTTAAAGAACACTTCGAGCACTTCGACGACGAAATCCATCGGCGTGTAGTCATCGTTGAATAAAACCACCTTGTACATCGGTGGCGCCTGCAGCGCCGGCTTGGCTTCCTGTACGGCCAGTCCGGCGCCATCGTCCTCATGCGATTGCGGGCGATCCTGATTGAATGTTAGTCGAATCTGGCTATGTGCATGCATGGAAAGAATTTCATCATTTCGGCAGGTTATGGTTGGCGGTTGACCACTGTAAACGGCAAGGAATACGGCCCGTCGCCTCACCTTGACTATCGGCAAAACGGTGTTACAACAAATAAGAACCCACCGTGATCGATAAAGATCCGCGCAGTCAACCAGAATTTTCGCAGGTTCATGCGGATAGTGTGGATGATACTCCAGTGATGGAGTCCTTTGCAGAGGGATATGAGGATGGCAAGCGGTAAAGTCAAGTGGTTCAACAATGCGAAGGGTTACGGCTTCATCAATGAAGACGGCAAGACCGATGACCTGTTCGCTCATTACTCGGCGATCCAGATGGACGGCTATAAAACGCTGAAAGCTGGACAGGCCGTCTCCTTCGATATCATCCAGGGCCCCAAGGGATTGCACGCAACTGCGATTCGCGCGGCGCTCGCCACCACGGAGACCAGGAGCGCCCCGGCAATTGCAGCGGACGCCTGACCCTTACAAGGCTTTACGAACGAAGGCCCGCTTCATTTATATGAAGCGGGCCTTTTTCTTTACATGTGCTTGATCAGCGCTTCGCCGAAGCCCGAAGACGAAACCAGGGTCGCCCCGTCCATCAGGCGCTCGAAGTCATAGGTCACAGTCTTGGCGCGGATCGCCCCGTTAGTGCCCTTGATGATCAGGTCGGCCGCCTCGGTCCAGCCCAGGTGGCGCAACATCATCTCGGCGGAGAGAATTACCGAGCCCGGGTTGACCTGGTCCTTGCCGGCGTATTTCGGCGCGGTACCGTGGGTGGCTTCGAACATCGCCACGGTATCGGACAGGTTGGCGCCCGGCGCGATACCGATACCGCCCACCTCCGCCGCCAGGGCATCGGACAGGTAGTCACCATTGAGGTTAAGGGTGGCGATCACGTCGTATTCAGCCGGACGCAGGAGGATCTGCTGGAGCATGGCGTCGGCGATGGCATCCTTGACGATGACCTCGCGACCGGTTTTCGGGTTCTTGAACTTCATCCACGGGCCGCCATCGAGCAGCTCGGCACCGAATTCGTTCTTGGCGATCTCGTAGCCCCAGTCCTTGAAGGCCCCTTCGGTGAACTTCATGATGTTGCCCTTGTGTACGATGGTCAGCGACTTGCGGTCGTTGTCCACGACATACTGCAGGGCCTTGCGCACCAGGCGCTGGGTGCCTTCCTTCGATACCGGCTTGACGCCGATCCCGCAGTCCTGATCGAAGCGGATCTTGGTGACACCCATTTCCTCCTTGAGGAACTTGATGACCTTGATGGCCTCGGGCGAACCGGCCTTCCACTCGATACCGGCGTAGATGTCCTCGGAGTTCTCGCGGAAGATCACCATGTCGACGTCACCTGGCTTTTTCACCGGGCTGGGCACGCCATCGAACCACACCACCGGGCGCAGGCAGACATACAGGTCGAGCTGTTGACGCAGGGCCACGTTGAGGGACCGGATACCGCCACCGACCGGAGTGGTCAGCGGCCCCTTGATGGAAACCACGTAATCCTTCACCGCATCGAGGGTTTCCTGGGGCAGCCAGGTGTCCTGGTCGTACACCTGGGTGGCTTTTTCACCGGCGTAGACCTCCATCCAGGAGATCTTGCGCTTGCCGCCATAAGCCTTCTCGACCGCAGCGTCGACCACCTTGATCATCACGGGGGTGACATCGACACCGATGCCGTCGCCCTCGATGAACGGGATGACCGGGTTGTCTGGAACATTGAGAGAATGGTCTGCGTTGACGGTGATTTTGTCGCCGACTGCCGGAACCTCGATTTTCTGGTATCCCATGCTGCACTCCGCTTTTTCTTGGTTTGAAGTCATGCAATCCCCTGAGCCTAACCCAGTTGACGGCGAACGGAAACCTTGTAGGCAAAACCGTCACAAAGCCAAAAAAAGCTCTACATCTTTGGTCTATAAACGACCATCCGACATGTTCACCTTGCTGATTAGGACGAAGGAATTGGTATACTGCGCCGGTGACTCAAGGGTCACTCGGGGCGAGATGTCCGCCACAGGACCCGCGGCCCCGACAAGACTGAGCTGTTACCGCAGTTCAGCCGTTTGACACTCGACTGATGCAACCCACCATCACAGCCTGGAATCCTCGACTTTCCGCTCATGGATGTGTCTGAGCGAAGCGCTTACCCTGCGCGCCCTACCGAGATTCCGAGCACGCTCAGCAAAACAGAGAGTTAACCCGAATATGTCCACCCGTTCGAAGATCATCTACACCTTCACCGACGAAGCTCCTGCCCTCGCCACCTTCTCCCTGCTGCCCATCGTCGAAGCCTTCACCGCTACCGCCGAGATCTCGGTAGAAACCCGGGACATCTCTCTCGCCGGCCGTATCCTCTCCGCCTTCCCAGAACAGCTCGGCGCCGACAAGCAAGTGGCCGATCACCTGGCGGAACTGGGCCAACTGGCGACCACTCCTGAAGCCAACATCATCAAGCTGCCGAACATCAGCGCCTCGGTTCCACAACTGAAGGCCGCGATCAAGGAGCTGCAAGCCAAGGGCTTCAACGTTCCCGACTACCCGGAAGCCGTCAACAGCGACGCCGACAAGGAAGCCAAGGCCCGCTACGACCGCATCAAGGGCAGCGCCGTGAACCCGGTCCTGCGCGAAGGCAACTCCGACCGCCGCGCACCACTGTCGGTCAAGAACTACGCCCGCAAGCACCCGCACAAGATGGGCGCCTGGGCCGCCGACTCGAAGTCCCACGTCGCTCACATGAGCCACGGCGATTTCTACGGCAGCGAAAAAGCCGCCCTCATCGAAGCCGATGACAGCCTGCGTATCGAACTGCTGGCCAAGGACGGTTCCACCACCGTCCTGAAAGAAAAAACCGCGGTCAAGGCCGGCGAAATCGTCGACTGCGCGGTCATGAGCACCAAGGCCCTGCGCGCCTTCGTCGCTGCCGAGATCGAAGATGCCAAGGCCCAGGGCGTGCTGCTGTCGGCGCACCTGAAAGCCACCATGATGAAAGTCTCCGACCCGATCATGTTCGGCCAGATCGTCGCCGAGTACTACGCTGATGCGCTGAACAAGCACGCTGCAGTACTGGAAGAGATCGGCTTCAACCTGAACAACGGCATCGGCGACCTGTACGCCCGCATCAAGACCCTGCCAGCCGACCAGCAGGCGCAGATCGAAGCCGACATCAAGGCCGTCTACGCCGTTCGTCCGGCACTGGCCATGGTCAACTCCGACAAGGGCATCACCAACCTGCACGTGCCGAGCGACGTAATCGTCGATGCCTCGATGCCGGCGATGATCCGTGACTCGGGCAAGATGTGGAACACCGAAGGCCAGCTGCAGGACACCAAGGCGCTGATCCCGGACCGTTGCTACGCGACCATCTACCAGGCCGTCATCGAAGACTGCAAGCAGCACGGCGCCTTCGATCCGACCACCATGGGCAGCGTGCCGAACGTCGGCCTGATGGCCCAGAAAGCCGAAGAGTACGGTTCCCACGACAAGACCTTCCAGGCCAAGGTCGATGGCACCATCCGCGTCGTTGACGGCAAGGGCAACCTGCTGCTGCAACAGGAAGTGGAAGCGGGCGACATCTTCCGCATGTGCCAGACCAAGGACGCGCCGATCCAGGACTGGGTCAAACTCGCCGTCAACCGCGCTCGCGCCAGCGCCACCCCGGCGATCTTCTGGCTCGACCCGCAACGCGCCCACGACGGCGTGCTGATCGAGAAAGTGCAGAGCTACCTGAAGGATCACGACACCACCGGCCTGGACATCCGCGTCCTGGCACCGGTCGAGGCGATGAAGGTTTCCCTGGAGCGCATCCGTGCCGGCCAGGACACCATCTCGGTCACCGGCAACGTGCTGCGCGACTANNACCTGACCGACCTGTTCCCGATCATGGAGCTGGGCACCAGCGCCAAGATGCTGTCGATCGTTCCGCTGATGAACAACGGCGGCCTGTTCGAAACCGGCGCCGGCGGCTCGGCTCCGAAGCACGTACAGCAACTGGTCGAAGAAAACTTCCTGCGCTGGGATTCGCTGGGTGAGTTCCTCGCCCTGGCCGCTTCCCTGGAGCATCTGGGCAACGCCTACGCCAACCCGAAAGCCAAGGTACTGGCGGCTACCCTGGACCAGGCCACCGGCCAGTTCCTGGATACCAACAAGTCCCCTGCGCGCAAGGTCGGCGGTATCGACAACCGCGGCAGCCACTTCTACCTGACCCTGTACTGGGCCCAGGCACTGGCTGCTCAAACCGAAGACGCCGCCCTGCAGGCGCGCTTCGCCCCGCTGGCCAAGGCACTGACCGAGAACGAAGCGACCATCGTCGCCGAGCTCAACGCAGTCCAGGGCAAACCAGCCGACATCGGTGGCTACTACTTCACCGACGCCGAGCTGACCAGCAAGGTGATGCGCCCAAGCCAGACCTTCAACAGCGCGATCGCCGCACTGTAAGAAAGCCAGCTTGAAGCAATAAAGGAAAACCCCGGCCACGCACCGGGGTTTTCTTTTTCAGCCATAAGCTTCAAGCCTCAAGCGATAAGCCAAAGCACACTGCGGCGTCTTGCAGCTTGAAGCTTGCAGCTCCGAAAGGAATACAGCATGACCTGGCAACCCCACATCACCGTCGCCACCGTCGTCGAAGACCAGGGCCGCTTCCTCCTGGTCGAAGAGTTCAAGGCCGGCAAGCACGTCTTCAACCAGCCCGCAGGCCACCTCGAAGCCAACGAATCCCTGCTCGAAGCCGCGCTACGGGAAACCCTCGAAGAAACCGCCTGGGACGTCGAGCTGACCGGCGTGGTCGGCATCTACCTCTACACCGCCCCAAGCAACGGCGTGACCTACCAACGCATCTGCTTCGCCGCCAAACCCGTCAGGCACCACGCCGACCGCGCCCTGGACAGCGATATCGTCCGCGCCGTGTGGATGACCCGCGAAGAACTCCTTGCCGATCCGCAACGCTGGCGCAGCGAACTCGTGCCGCAATGCATCGACGATTACCTGGCCGGCCCGCTACACAGCCTCGAACTGATCCGCAACTGAGCGCGCCTTTCGCCTTGCAGGACGCAGCCTGATAGAATCGTCGTCTTTTTCCAGATACGCATCCCATACCTATGTCCGAAACAGCTCTTCCCGCTCCCGAAAAGACGCGCGTCATTGTCGGCATGTCCGGCGGCGTGGACTCTTCCGTTTCCGCCGTCCTGCTCATGGAGCAGGGCTACCAGGTGGAAGGCCTGTTCATGAAGAACTGGGAAGAGGATGACGGCACCGAATACTGCACCGCCCGTGAAGACCTGGCCGACGCCCAGGCCGTGTGCGACCGCATCGGCATCAAGCTGCACACCGCCAACTTCGCCGCCGAGTACTGGGATAACGTCTTCGAGCACTTTCTCGAGGAATACAAGGCCGGTCGTACGCCGAATCCCGACATCCTCTGCAACCGGGAAATCAAGTTCAAGGCATTCCTCGACTACGCCCTGTCCCTGGGTGCCGACCTGATCGCCACCGGTCACTACGTGCGCCGCCGCGATATCGACGGCCGCACCGAACTGCTCAAGGGCCTTGACCCCAACAAGGACCAGAGCTACTTCCTCCACGCCGTCGGCGGCGAGCAGATTGCCCGCACCCTGTTCCCGGTGGGCGAACTGGAAAAGCCCGAGGTTCGCGCCATCGCCGAAAAACACGGCCTGGCCACGGCGAAGAAGAAGGATTCCACCGGTATCTGCTTTATCGGCGAGCGCCGTTTCAGCGACTTCCTCAAGCAGTACCTGCCGGCCCAGCCCGGCGAGATCCAGACCACCGAAGGTGAAGTCATCGGTCGCCATCACGGCCTGATGTACCACACCATCGGCCAGCGCCAGGGCCTCGGCATCGGCGGCCTGAAGGACGCTGGCGACGAGCCATGGTACGTGCTGGAAAAGGACCTCGCGCGCAATGTGCTGGTCGTCGGCCAGGGTAACGAACACCCATGGCTGTTCTCCCGCGCCCTGCTCGCCTCGGACATCTTCTGGGTCAACCCGATCGACCTGTCCGCCCCGCGCCGCCTGACCGCCAAGGTACGCTATCGCCAGAGTGACCAGCAGTGCACTCTGGAACGCACCGAAACTGGGTACCGCGCAGTCTTCGATGAACCGCAGCGCGCCGTGACCCCGGGCCAGTCCGTGGTGTTCTACG
>DQAA01000439.1 GCA_003523465.1 Pseudomonas sp. | reverse complement strand
AGCCGGACCGCCTGGTTCATCTGCGCCTGCTGGATGCCGATGGCCAGCGCGAGGACCTGGCCCTGGAAGCGCGCCTGGCCATCGACGATTTCGTCGTGCGCAAGGCCGCCGCCCTCGCCGGCCTCGGCTTTACCGTCCTGCCCTTGCTGCACTGCGAGGAAGAACTGGCCCGGGGCGAACTGGTCAACCTGTTGCCGGACTGGTCGATGCCCAGCGGCTTCCTGCAGGCGGTCTACCCCCATCGACGCGGCGTGCTGCCGGCGGTGCGGGCATGGATCGACCACCTGGTGGCGTCATTCGAGGAGTGTGGAGAGCGTTATGTCTGATCGGCGGATGAGTGAAGAACAGGTCGCAGCCTTTTGCCTGGGCCTGCCCGGCGCCAGGGAAGACTATAAATGGGGCGGCGTGCGGGTGTTTTCCGTGGCGGGAAACAAGATGTTCGCGGTGATGGACCTGGCGGGTGCCGGGTTGTCGTTCAAGGTCGACAAGGATTTGTTCGTGGGGTACGTGGATATGCCGGGGATACGACCGGCGCCCTATCTGGCCCGGGCCTACTGGATCAGCGTGGCGCAGCCCTACGCGCTGGGGCGGGAGGCTCTGGAGGAATTGTTGAAGCGCTCGCACCAGCTGGTGGTGGGAAAGCTGCCGAAGGCGGTGCGGGTGGGGTTGTTGCTTGACTGAAGATCTTCGCTGCTGTTGAGCGCCCATCGCCGGCATTGCCGGAATGGGCGCTCAAGGGCTCAGAAAATATGCTTCCACTGCCCCAGGAACAGCCAGTCCACCCAGGCCACCTGGTGCACCAGCACGATCATCCAGAACACCAGTTGGTAAGAGATCTTCCGCGTCTTGTGCCGCCAGGCCTGTTGCGCCACCAGGGCACCCGGCCAGCCGCCGAGCAGCTCGGTCAGGTGCAGCACCTTCTCCGGTATCCGCTGCCCCTGCACCTGCGCCTGGCGCTTGTCATGCCAATAGAGCCCGGCGCACACCAGGCTCATCGACAGATAACCCAGCGCCGGCAACCAGGACTGCCCCACCAGCCAGACCTTCAGTGCCCCGCCCAGCGGCAGCAGGCAGAGCACCACGAAAGCCATCAGCTTGAGACGCGGATAGCGCATCAACCCTGGGCCACCGACCAGTCGACCCAGCCGAACAGCCAGGTGGCGAGGATCAGCAGACCGAAGCCGATCCGGTACCAGGCGAACACCGCGTAGCTGTGGCTGGCGATGAACTTGAGCAGGCCGCGCACGGCGATCATCGCGAAGATGAACGAAACCACGAAGCCGATGGCGAAGACCATGAAGTCATTCGGCTGGAACAGGTCACGGTACTTGTAGCCCGAATACACCGCGGCACCGACCATGGTCGGCATGGCCAGGAAGAACGAGAACTCGGTAGCCGCCTTGCGCGACAGGCCGAACAGCAGGCCGCCGATGATGGTCGAGCCCGAGCGCGAAGTGCCCGGAATCATCGCCAGGCACTGGGTGATGCCGATCTTCAGGGCGTCGCTCCAGCGCATGTCGTCCACTTCCTGGACGCGGATCACATGCTCGCGGCGCTCGGCCCAGAGCATGATCACACCGCCGACCACCAGCGCCACGGCGACGGTGATGGGGTTGAACAGGTAATGGTGAATCAGGTCGGCGAAGGCCACCCCCAGCACCACTGCCGGGAAGAAGGCGATCATCAGGTTGACGGTGAAGCGCTGGGCCTGGCGCTGCTTCGGCAGGCCCACCACCACATCGAGGATCTTGCGCCGGAACTCCCACACCACCGCCAGGATCGCGCCGAGCTGGATGATGATGTTGAAGGCCATGGCCCGCTCACCGCCGAAGTTGATCAGGTCGGCCACAATGATCTGGTGGCCGGTACTGGAGATCGGCAAAAACTCTGTCAGACCCTCGACGATGCCGAGAATCACTGCCTGCATGGCGGTCCAAAAATCCATCATTCCCCCGTAAGGCGATGCTCGCGCGGCATGCCCCGTTTTAGTTTTGAGTGCTTGGTTTCAAGGCCCAGGCGTGTAGCGACGACAAGCAATAGCGAAAAAAGCCACATCAATTCGCGACAAGCCCTTCAGGTTTGGCTCTGGAAGGCCGAAATCCTAACAGACCTGTCGGATAAACGCTGCCCGGTCGTACGCAACGGAGCCTGCCGAATCAACCACTTAGCCATTGGTCGAGTAGGTGGAAGCGGCAAAGCGTGCTTGGATGCTCGTGACAATAACAAGAACTCGAGACCACCTTTATGAAGACTTTACGCGGTATGTCGATCAGCCGGCGCCTGTGGCTCATCCTGGTGCTGGCCGTGGCGATGCTGGTGACCCTCGGGTTGCTCATGCTCAATCAGATTCACACCGACCTGTACAAGGCCAAGGCCGAGAAGACCCGCCACGTGGTGGAGACCGCCGCCGGCGTCCTGACCTACTACCAGGGCCTGGAAAGCGCCGGCACCCTGACTCGCGAGGCCGCGCAGCAGCAGGCGTTGAGCGCGATACGCGGGCTGCGCTATGACCAGAACGATTACTTCTGGATCAACGACCTTGGCCCGAAGATGGTCATGCACCCGACCAATCCCAAGCTCGAAGGCCAGGACCTGTCGGCCATCCGCGACCCGGACGGCTTCGCCCTGTTCAACGAGATGGTGGTGCTGGCCAAGGCCAAGGGCGCCGGCAGCATCGACTACCGCTGGCCCAAGCCCGGCGCCAGCGAGCCGGTGGAAAAGACCTCCTATATCCAGCTGTTCCAGCCCTGGGGCTGGATCATCGGCTCGGGCATCTATATCGACGACATGCAGGCCGAGTTCCTCCGCCAGTTGCGTGACGCCTCGCTGCTCGGCTTGAGCATCGCGGTGATTCTCGGCCTGCTGGTGGCGATGATCGGCCGCAGCATCGTCCGGCCACTGCGTGAAGCCGAAGAAGCCATGGCCACCATCGCCAGTGGCGAAGCCGACCTGACCCGACGCCTCGACACCCACGGCAACGACGAAATCACCCGTCTCGGCCAGCACTTCAACAGCTTCACCGGGCAGCTCCAGCAGGTGGTCACCCGCCTGCGCGAGGCCGCCCACGAGCTGGACGGCTCCGCCAGCACCGTCGGTAGCACCGCCGAACAGACGCGCTTGTGCAGCGAGCAGCAATCGCAGCAGATGGAACAGGTCGCCACGGCGATCAACGAGGTCAGCTATGCGGTGCAAGACGTCGCCAAGCATGCCGAACAGGCGTCCAGCGAAACCACCGCCGCCCAGGGCTGCGCGAGCCAGGGCCAGCAAAGCATTCACGGCAGCCTGCGCAAGATCGACGAACTCTCGACCAGCATCGACGAGGCGGTCCATGTCATCCAGGCCCTGGCCAGCCAGAGCACGCGGATCGGCAGCGTGCTGGAAGTAATCCGCTCCATCGCCGAACAGACCAACCTGCTTGCCCTCAATGCCGCCATCGAAGCGGCCCGCGCCGGTGACCTGGGCCGTGGTTTCGCCGTGGTTGCCGACGAAGTGCGNNTGAACAGGGCCGCGGATTCGCCGTGGTCGCCGACGAGGTACGCCTGCTGGCCCAGCGCACCCAGCAGTCCACTGCCGAGATCCAAGCGATGATCGAGCACCTGCAAGGCCAGTCGGAAGCGGCGGTCAAGGCCATCGACGCCAGCAGCCTGGTCTCGCGGGAGACCGTCGAACAGGCCAACGAAGCGGGCGCCAGC
>DQAA01000437.1 GCA_003523465.1 Pseudomonas sp. | reverse complement strand
CTCCAGCGCACAGGCCGACGGGCCGTTCTTGATGACGATATCCGCCACTCGCCCGAGAAAGGTCGTGGCGGTGTAGGCCAGGTGCGGCACCGGCCGCGCCGAGATGCCCGGCAAGCGGTAGCGCGGTTTGCCCTGGGCATCCGGGGCGCAGACCGGGAGGAACGGGTCATGCCCGAGAGTGAGGCTGCCAAAGCGGCTGGCGTCCATGAGGATCGGCGCCAGCGCGTGGTGATACACGATCATCAGGTCGCAACCACCCTCCTCCAGGGCGATCACCGCGTCATGGATATTCGCCGCCACCACCCGCGCATTGAAGCGACCATTGCGCTGCTGGAACTGATCGAGCCAGCGCGGCAGGAAGGTCATCGACAGACTGTGCCCGGCCGTGATGCGGATCGAGCGCCCGGGCATGCGCTCCACCTCGCGCAGGGCCGAACGCAGGCGTAACAGACCAGCCAGCGCCTCGCGGCCTTCCTCGCAGAAAATCCGTCCGGCGGCAGTCAGTTGCACCGGGTAGGTGCCGCGGTCCACCAGTTCCACCCCGACCCATTCCTCAAGGGAACGGATCCGCCGCGACAGCGCCGACTGGGTCACGCAGCGCACCTCGGCCGCACGGGAAAAATTCTTCCATTCGGCGATTGCCAGAAGATCGTCAAGCCACTTGATTTGCATGTCGCCACCTCGCTGCGAGGCGCCAGTCTACTGCGGCCTGGCCCCGCACCGTCAGGCCAATTCCCGAACTATTCCAAAAGCGCATGAGCCTATCGGGATTACTCATCAAGCCCCTTGCACAGCGTTCCTACAATCGCCGCCATGGGCTGGTGAACGGCCGCCCTCGACAACCAGAACAACAACATCGAAGAGGCTTTCATGAACAACAATCGACTTCCGCGGCGGATCGGCTATGGCATTGCGCTCGGCGTGCTGATCGGCTGGGCATGCCATCACTTCGCAGGAAGCGAACAGCAGGCGAAGGACATCGCCGCGTACTTCTCCATGATCACCGACATCTTCCTGCGCCTGATCAAGATGATCATCGCGCCCCTGGTGTTCGCCACCCTGGTCGGCGGTATCGCCAGCCTCGGCAACTCGCGCTCGGTGGGGCGCATCGGCCTGCGTGCGATGCTCTGGTTCGTCACGGCCTCGGCGGTGTCCCTGGCGATCGGCATGGGCCTGGTCAATCTGTTCCAGCCCGGTGCGGGGCTGAACATGGACATCAGCCAGCACGCCGCCACCCCGCTGGCGGTGAATACCGGCGACTTCAGCCTCAAGGTGTTCATCAGCCATGTATTCCCGCGCAGCTTCGCCGAGGCCATGGCCAATAACGAAATCCTGCAGATCGTGGTGTTCTCGCTGTTCTTCGGCTTTGCCCTGGCGGCGGTGAAACGTGCCGGCTACAGCGGTATCGCCACTGCCGTGGACGAACTGGCCAAGGTCATGTTCCGCATCACCGACTACGTCATGGCCTTCGCCCCGATCGGCGTATTCGCCGCCATGGCCTCGGCCATCACCGTGCAGGGCCTGGGCCTGCTGCTGGACTTCGGCAAGCTGATCGCGCAGTTCTACCTGGGTATCGGCCTGCTGTGGGTCGTGCTGTTCGCCGCCGGCTACCTGTTCCTCGGGCGCAGCGTGTTCAACCTCGGCAAGCTGATCCGCGAGCCGGTGCTGCTGGCCTTCTCCACCGCCAGCAGCGAGTCGGCCTACCCGAAGACCATGGAAGCCCTGGAGAAATTCGGCGCACCGAAACGGGTGTCGAGCTTCGTCCTGCCCCTGGGTTACTCGTTCAACCTCGATGGCTCGATGATGTACCAGGCCTTCGCCATCATGTTCATCGCCCAGGCCTACAACATCGACCTGAGCTTTACCCAGCAACTGCTGATCCTGCTGACCCTGATGATCACCAGCAAGGGCATGGCCGGCGTCGCCCGGGCCTCGGTGGTGGTAGTCGCGGCGACCCTGCCGATGTTCAAGCTGCCGGAAGCCGGGCTGCTGCTGATCCTCGGTATCGACCAGTTCCTCGACATGGCCCGCACCGCGACCAACGTGGTGGGCAACAGCATCGCCACGGCGGTGGTGGCCAAGGCCGAGGCCGGGCGCGCCGAGGAAGAGGATCAACCCGAAGCCGCCCGTCCGTCCGCCGCGTCCGTTGCCTGAGAATCCCGTCATGACCAAGACCCCACGCAAGCTCGGTATCGTCGGCGGCCTCGGCTCCCTGGCCGGCGGCGACCTGTTCTACAAGCTGGTGCGCTCGCGGGCCGTGCTGGAGGACCAGGATCGCTATCACTTCCTGTTCGAACAGCACCCGTTTCGCGACCTGAAGCTGCCGCTGGACCGCGGGGCGAACATGAATGCGCGCAAGTTCTATGTGTTCCAGGTCTGTCGCTCGTTCGAGGCCAGCGGGGTGGATGCGGTGCTGCTGCCGTGCTTCGCCAGCCATAGCTTCCGCGCCGAGATCCAGGACGAACTGGGCATTCCGGTGCTGGACATGCTCGATGCCCTGGCCGAACACCTGCAACGCAGCGTCGAGCAGGGGATTGCGCTCGGGGTTATCGCCTCGGACTTCGTGCGCCATTCCGGGCTGCTGGAGCGTTACCTGGGCGGGCGTTATCCGCTGGTCTATCCGTCCGCCGGGGAGCAGGACGCGCTGATGCAGGCCATGTACGGCGCTGGCGGAATCAAGGACGGGCATGTCGACNNGAGACGCTGTACCAGGTCTGCCTGTCTCTGCAGGCCAGGGGCGCGCAGGTGATGGTGCCGGGCATGACCGAGCTGTCGCTGGTCTGCGCCGACCTGCAACGCCGTGGCATCGCTGCGCTGGACATCAACGAGATCTACGCCGGCTTCGCCATCCGCGAGCCCGGCGAAGAGCGCCGCCCGCCCTTCAAACTGGGCATCGTCGGCGGCGTCGGCCCGGCGGCCACCGTGGACTTCATGGGCAAGGTGGTCGCCAGCACCCCGGCGGGCAAGGACCAGGACCATCTGAAGATGGTGGTGGAACAGAACCCGCAGATCCCCGACCGCACCGCCAACCTGTTGCGCGCCGAGACCGATCCGACCCTGGCCCTCTACGCCACCTGCAAGCGCCTGGAAAGCGCCGGGGCCAATGCCATCGCCATTCCCTGCAACACCGCCCATGCCTTCGTCGAGCGGATCCAGGCGCATCTGCGAGTGCCGATCATCAATATGCTCGGCGAAACGGTGGCGCATATCCGCCGCACCCATGGCACGGACAAGGTGATCGGCTTGCTCGCCACTTCAGGCACGGTGCAGAGCCAGGTCTATCACCAGGCGGCAGCACAGGCCGGGCTGCAACTGCTCGCGCCGGGGCATGACTACCAGGCCATGGTGATGGACGCTATCTACGGGGAACGGGGGATCAAGGCGGGGTTTACCGAAGGGATCTGCCGCGAGCAGTTGCTGGTGGCGGCGGAACACCTGTGCGACCTGGGGGCCGAGGTGCTGATCCTCGGGTGTACCGAATTGCCGCTGGTGCTGGGTCATTGCGAGGGATTTGCCCTGGGTGACCATCGGGTGGCGTTGGTGGATCCCACCCTGGTGCTGGCCCGGGCCTGCGTGAACCTGGCCCAGGAAACCTAGGCGGAAAACACGATCCCGCAACGCGCCGCGGCATTGCGGATATGTTCCTGCATGGCCTTCTGCGCTGCGGCGGGCGAGTGCCGGGCCAGGGCGCGGAGGATCTTGCGGTGCTCCTGCCAGGTTTCCATTGCACGCTCCGGGCGAATGAACGGCAGCTTCTGGCTTTCGACGAAGATCGCCTCGCTGCTGGTGACGATATGCAGCATCGCCAGGTTGCCGCCGGCTTCCAGCAGGCGGCGGTGGAAGGCGAAATCCAGCTGCGCCGCCGCCTCGAAGTTGCCCGCCCGCAGCTCCACGCGCATGGCCTCGACATTCAGCTCCAGAGCGTCCAGGTCGTCGGCGGTCAGGGCATTGGCGGCCTGCNNTAGCGCAGCTGGAAGGTATCCACCGCACCGATCTGCGCGGCGAAAGGCCAGGCGAACCAGGGTGAATCAGCGCTCGGCGCAGGCTTCGCCGCCTGGACGAACACGCCCTTGCCCGGGTGCACGCTGACCACGCCCAACGCACTGAGGGACGACAAGGCCTCGCGCAGGGAGGCCCGGCTGACCCCAAGGCGCTCCGCCAGATCACGCTGCGAAGGCAAGGCATCGCCGGCCTGGTAGCCGCCGTCGCGGATCAGTTGCTGGATGGCCTGTAGAGCCTGCTCCGGGACGGCGCTGCGGGTGGGAGTTTCGAACATGTGTTCAGACCAGTCGGAACGAAAGATGCGCTGTTTTACGTCCTTTATCCTCCATCACGCAAGTTTGGCCCCATCCTGGCGCAGGCCCGTGGCGCCTTCCTTTTCTCGGGGCAGTCACGCCGTCTTCGCGGCTGATTTGGCGCTCAACTGTTCAGACCAGTAATACCGCACGAGCACCGGCTTCCTGTGCGTTTCCACAGTTTTTCCGCAAGCTGGCACGGCGGCTGCAATAGCCGGAAACACACCTTTCCGCTGCGAGGCACCGACCATGATTTCGTTCCGCAAACTCCTGCTGGCCACCCTCCTCTGCGGCAGCGCCCTGGGCGCCCAGGCCGATGTGCTCGGCGATATCACCCAACGCGGTGTGCTGAAAGTCGCCGTGCCCCAGGACTTCCCGCCGTTCGGTTCGGTCGGCCCGGACCTCAAGCCACGCGGCCTGGATATCGACACCGCGCAACTGCTGGCCGACAAGCTCGGGGTCAAGCTGGCCCTGACCCCGGTCAACAGCACCAACCGCATTCCCTTCCTCACCACCGGCAAGGTCGACCTGGTGATCTCCAGCCTCGGCAAGAACCCCGAGCGCGAGAAAGTGGTGGACTTCTCCCTGCCCTACGCACCCTTCTACCTCGGCGTGTTCGGCCCCGAGGGCAGCAGCGTCGACAACGTCCAGGCCCTGGCCGGCAAGACCATCAGCGTGACCCGCGGCGCCATCGAAGACATGGAGCTCAGCGCCGTAGCCCCGCAAGGCGCCACCATCAAGCGCTTCGAGGACAACAACTCGACCATCGCCGCCTACCTCTCCGGCCAGGTCGACCTGATCGCCAGCGGCAGCGTGGTGATGTCGGCCATCGCCGAGAAGAACCCGAAGAAAGTCCCGGTGCTCAAGGTCAAGCTCAAGGACTCGCCGGTCTACGTCGGCATGAGCAAGGAGCAGCCGGCGCTGCGCGACAAGGTCAACGCCATCCTCGCCGAAGCCCGCAGCGATGGCAGCCTCAACGCCAATGCCGAGAAATGGCTGAAGCAGCCGCTGCCCGCCGACTTCCAGTGAGCCTGTACCCATGGCCTATGAATTCGATTTCGCCGCGGTGCTGGCCCAGGGTGACCTGCTGCTCAAGGGCGCGCTGTTCACCCTGGAGCTGACCCTGATCGGCACCGTGGTCGGGGTGGCCGTGGGCATCCTCGGCGCGGTGGTCCGCGCCTGGCAGCTGCGGCCGTTCAACTGGCTGTTCGGGGTGTACGTGGAGCTGATCCGCAACACACCCTTCATCGTCCAGCTGTTCTTCATCTTCTTCGGTCTGCCGGCCCTGGGCGTGCGCATGACGGAATGGCAGGCCGCGGTGCTGGCCATGGTGATCAACCTCGGCGCCTACTCCACCGAGATCATCCGAGCCGGCATCCAGGCGAT
>DQAA01000497.1:4155-4737 GCA_003523465.1 Pseudomonas sp. | reverse complement strand
CGACAGGGTCACCGGTTCGCCCGGCTCGCCGACATTGACCGCCAGCGCCTCGACCTTCTCGCCGCGGGCCAGGGCCACCAGGCAGCGCTCGCCGTCGCGGCTGAGCAGGCGGCCGTTGATGCGGTTGTTCTCGCCGATGAAGTTGGCGACGAAGGTGTTCTTCGGCTCTTCGTAGAGGGTGCGCGGATCGGCGATCTGCTGGATCTCGCCTTGGTGGAACACCGCCACGCGGTCGGACATGGTCAGCGCCTCGCCCTGGTCGTGGGTCACGTAGACCACGGTCACGCCCAGGCGCTGGTGCAGGTGCTTGATCTCCATCTGCATGTGTTCGCGCAGTTGCTTGTCGAGGGCGCCGAGTGGCTCGTCCATCAGCACCAGTTGCGGCTCGAACACCAGGGCGCGGGCCAGGGCCACACGCTGCTGCTGGCCGCCGGAAAGCTGGCCGGGATAACGCTGGGCGAAGGCATCCAGCTGGACCATGTTCAGCACGCGCTTGACCCGCTCGCTGATGTCGGTCTTGCTCAGGTTGCGCACGCTGAGGGGGAAGGCCAGGTTCTCGGCCACGGTCATGTGCGGGAACAG
>DQAA01000497.1:1789-4103 GCA_003523465.1 Pseudomonas sp. | reverse complement strand
GCGTCTCGAAGCCGGCCAGCATCATCAGGCTGGTGGTCTTGCCCGAGCCGGAGGGGCCGAGCAGGGTGAGAAACTCGCCCTTGCGGATGTCCAGGTTGAGGTCTTTGACGATCAGCGACTCGCCGTCGTAGCTCTTCTGCACACCACGGAAGCTGACCAGGATCTCGCCGGTCGCAGCGTTCGAATTGACCTCACTCATACCTGCACCTTTTTGTTGGATGACTGCTGTGATCCAAGCGTAAAGAAGGGCCGGGGTGGCGCAAATCGGGGGTGCTGAGAGATTGCCATCAGCCGGGTGGAAGGGTCGTTGTAGGGATTGCCCTACAAAGATGACGGGTTTAGATATGCCTTCACTGGCAAGCCAGCTTCCACAAGGNNGGCAAGCCAGCTCCCACAGGGCCGGCGTCAGGCTTCTGTCCAGTGGCTATCCCCGAGAGGGGATTTCAAGCCAGCTACTACAAGATCAACAGCGCCGCGGACACTGTGGGAGCTGGCTTGCCAGAGATGAGGCCCGCATAAACGACATCATTCTTTCAGAGGTCGCTTTCAGAACACTCAGAGCAGCTTGTGCTCCATCGCATACTTCACCAGTTCCGCCAGCGACGTGACATTCAGCTTCTGCATCAAGCGCGCCTTGTGAGTACTGATGGTCTTGTTGCTCAACGCCAGTTGCTGGGCGATATCGTTGACGTTGGCGCCCTGGGCCAAGCGTTCGAACACCGAAAACTCGCGCTCCGACAGCAGTGAATGCAGCGGCCGGGAATCGGTCAGGCCCACTTCGAACACCATGCGGTCAGCCAGGTCCGGATCGATATAGCGCCCGCCCCCGGCAACCCGACGGATCGCCGTCAGCAGCAGCGCCGGATCACTGTCCTTGGTGGCATACCCGGCGGCACCGATCTTCAGCGCCCGGGCCGCCATCTGCGCCTCGTCGTGCATCGACAGCACCAGGATCGCCGGCGGCGTGTTCAGCGCGCGAATCCGTGGAATCGCCTCCAGGCCGTTGACCCCGGGCATGGAGATATCCAGCAGCACCACCTCGCAAGGCGTATGCCGCAGCGCCTCCAGCAACTGCTCGCCATTGCCCGCCTCGCCCACTACCTGCATGTCCTTGGCCAGGCCGATCAACTGCTTGATGCCCTCGCGCACGATGGTGTGGTCTTCGGCCACCAATACTCGAATCACTGCCCCGCTCCTGTCTCAGTCCAGAGGAATACGCACGCTCAGGCTGGTGCCCTCGCCCGCTTCACTTTCCAGGTGCATCTCGCCGCCCAGCATCAGCACCCGTTCCCGCATGCCGACCAGCCCAAAAGAACTTGGCCGACTGTCATCCACGACGAATCCTACGCCGTCATCGCTGACTTCCAGGCACAGCATAGGCCCCTGCAACGTCAGGTTGATCTCCACCGTATGCGCCTGGGCGTGCCGCATGACGTTGGTGAGCACTTCCTGCAATACCCGGAACAACCCGGTGGCCTTGGCGTCGCTCAGCGGCGGCAGGTGTTCCGGCACCTGTACCAGACACGGAATCTGCGTCCGCGCCTCGAATCGCCGCGCCTGCCACTCGATCGCCGAGGCGATGCCGGCATCGAGAATCGGCGGGCGCAGCGCCGTGGCCACATCGCGAACCAGCTGAAAGAGCTGTGCGATCAGGCGCTTCATGCTGCCCAGCCGCTCGGTCAGACCGGGGTCGAGATCGGCGTAGGCCAGCTCGCACATGGAGGTTTCCAGTTTCAGCACGGTCAGCATCTGCCCCAGCTCGTCGTGCACTTCCCGGGCAATCCGCGCCTTTTCTTCTTCCCGCACGCTTTCCAGGTGCGCCGCCAGATCGCGCAGGTGCTCGCGGGAGCTTTCCAGTTCCAGCTCGACCTGCTTGCTCTGGGTGATGTCCCAGACAATGCCGTCCCACACCACCCGACCGTTGCTCAGGGTCCGCGCACTGGCCTTGATATCGGCCCAGCGCTGCTCGCCTTGACGGGTAAGGATGCGACCCTGCCAGGACCAGTCGCTGTCCGTGGCCAGCGCCTGGTCCTGGACCCGGTGATAATCGGCGCGGTCATCGGCATGCACCAGGTTGCGCAAGCCCATCTGTGGGTCCTGGATTTCCGCCGGGCTGTAGCCAACCAAGGCTTCGCTGCCCTCGCTGATGTAGGGGAACTCCAGTTCGTCGATACCCGGATCGCGCTCCAGGCGAAACACCAGACCCGGGACGTTTGCCGCGATGCCCTTGAGCCTCGCCTCGCTCTCGCGCTGGGCGGCCTGGGCGCGGCGGCGCTCGCTGACGTCGGTGAGGTATACCACCAGGTACTCGGCG
>DQAA01000497.1:0-1772 GCA_003523465.1 Pseudomonas sp. | reverse complement strand
CCGCAGCCACTGGGTCTCGAAGCGTTGCGCCGACTCGTCGCTGGCCCGCGCGCGCTTCCACAGGTCGAGCCAGCGATCCATATGCAGTTGCGGTTCGAAGTCGATCAGCGGTCGCTCCACCACTGCGCCCGGCGGGTAGCCGAGCATCGCTTCGGCGGCGCGGTTGGCGTAGCGCACATGGCTGTCCCAGTGCACCCAGAGGATGCCCACGGTGCTCTGGTCGAGGGAGAACTGGCTCAGGCGCAGCGCCTCCTCGCGGCCCAGGCGCCTGGTCAGATCTTCCCGTGCGGCGAGCAGGCTGTGTTCGAGGAAATGCTGCTCGCGGCGCTGCCAGATGATGATCGCCACGCCACTGAAAAACAGCGCGGCGAACAACAGCGCAAGGTTCTGCCAGAAACCGGGGGACTCGCTCAGCCGCGGGTACTTGGGCTGCAGCCAGCGGCTGTGCAGTTCTTCCAGGCTTTTCGCCGGGATCGCCTGCAAGCCGCGCTCGAGGACATCCGCCAGCAATGGCCAGTCACGCCGCGAAGCCACCCGCAGCAACTGGGGAAATCCGATATCGCCGACTACCGCCAGTTCGCTGAACTCGCTTTCCCGGGACAGGCGGCTCAGTTGCGCTTCGTCCACTACCGCGAAGCGCGCCTGCTCACTGACCACCAGTTGCAGGGCCTGGCGCTCGCCGGGTACGCCTTGCAGATTGAGGTTTGCGTAAGTCGCACGCAGGTAGTCGGCCACCGCGCTGGGCATGCGCACGGCGACCCGCTCGGTCTCGCCGATCTTCTCCACATCCACCGCAACTGCACCGTTGCGCGGGCCGACGATCAGTTGCGGCACCCGCATGTACGGGTCGCTGAACAACCACATGCGCAAGCCGGCGGGGGTTTGGGTCAGGCCCGGGGCCAGGTCGATTTCGCCGTGGACCAGGGCACGCTCCAGCTCGGCCTGGTCGGCGAAATTGCGCCAGGTGAGGTCAAGGCCGAGGTTGCGCGCCAGCAGGTTCATCACCTCGACATTGACCCCGGACAGCTGCTGCAGGCGGCGGTCGAACTGGGCGAACGGCGCCTGCAGGATCATCCCGACCCGCAGGCTGCGATGCTGTTCCAGCCAATCGCGCTGCGCCGCATCCAACTGCACCGTGGTGGGCGCAGGAGCGGCCCAGACGATCAAGGGCAGGAAAAAACAGCCGATAACCCACAGACGGCGCAAACCAATCATCTTGAATCTCGTCATAAGAAGGAGGGCCACTCAGCGTGGCCCTCCCGGACAAATACCATTAGGCTGCCGGTATCATTCTGGCCTGGATCGATCAATGTTCTTACTCTATCGCACGACGCTTCCTGCGTTATGCCTGACCTTGATACTACCTTGCAGCGTCCACGCCGAGGATGGCAAAGCGCCAGAAAGCAAAGCGGACGCCGCTGTCCAGCGCCCTGCCCTGATCGAGCGCAACCAGGAAGACGCCCTCGCCCTGGAGCGCCAGGTTCCCAAGGAAGAGCAGCAAAGCCTGCAAGCCGGCAGCGACAGCTTCCTGGCCCTGTGGAAACCGGCCAACAACCCGACGCCCCAAGGTGTGCTGGTCATTCTTGCCGGCGCCGGTGAAACCGCTGACTGGCCGAAAACCGTCGGCCCGCTGCGGCGCAAGTTTCCCGACGCGGATTGGGGCACCCTGAGCCTCGCCCTGCCCGACCTGCTCACCGAAAGCCCGGTGGCCCGCAGCGAAAGCCCGGCACCAGCGCCGAAAGCGCAAGACACCAGCAAGGCCGCACCGGCCA
>DQAA01000498.1 GCA_003523465.1 Pseudomonas sp. | reverse complement strand
AGCAGGGCAGCGGCCAGGGCACGCGGGCTGCAACCGATGTCGGCGGTCAGGCGGTCCAGCAGGTCGCCATGAGTCGCTTCGGCGTCACCCACCAGCGGCGCGAGGCTGTTGGTCAGTTTCTTGATGCGGGCATCGAGAACGGCCTGGGCGTTCGGCAGACGGACTTCGGCAACTTTCTGACCGGTTACACGCTCGATCACCTGCAGCATGCGGCGCTCGCGAGGAGTCACCAGCAGCAGCGCGCGACCTTCGCGACCAGCACGGCCGGTACGGCCGATACGGTGCACGTAGGACTCGGGATCGTACGGCATGTCGACGTTGAACACGTGGGTGATACGCGGCACGTCCAGACCACGGGCAGCGACGTCGGTAGCGACGACGATGTCCAGGCGACCATCCTTGAGCGAGTCGATGACGCGCTCACGCTGGTTCTGGGCGATGTCACCGTTCAGCGCGGCAGCCTTGTAGCCTTTGGCTTCCAGGGCGCTGGCCAGGTCCAGGGTGGCCTGCTTGGTACGGACGAAGGCGATCAGTGCATCGAACTCTTCGACTTCCAGCAGACGCAGGACGGCGGAAACCTTCTGGTCGGCGTGGACCATCAGGTGAGCCTGCTCGATGGCGGTCACGGTCTGGGTCTTGCTCTGGATCTTGACGTGCTTCGGCTCGCGCAGGTGGCGCTCGGCGATGGCACGGATCGATGCAGGCAGGGTGGCCGAGAACAGGACGGTCTGACGGCTTTCCGGCATGGCCTTGAAGATCACTTCGAGGTCATCCATGAAGCCCAGCTTGAGCATTTCGTCCGCTTCATCGAGAACCAGGTGGTTCACGGTGGTCAGGACTTTCTCGTCGCGACGCAGGTGGTCGCACAGACGGCCAGGAGTAGCGACGACGATTTGCGCGCCGTTGCGGATGGCTTTCAGTTGTGGGCCCATCGGGGCACCACCGTATACGGCTACCACGGTCACGCCCGGCATTTGCTTGGCGTAGGTTTCGAATGCGGTAGCTACTTGCAGCGCCAACTCACGGGTTGGCGCCAGGATCAGGGCTTGCGGCTCGCGCTTGCTCGGGTCGATGCGGTTCAGGATGGGCAGGGCGAAGGCGGCGGTTTTACCGGTACCGGTCTGCGCCTGACCGATCATGTCATGACCGGCGAGAATGATCGGGATCGACTGTTGCTGAATGGCGGACGGCTCTTCGTAGCCGGTAGCCATTACGGCAGCAACAATACTTGGATGAAGATCGAGAGCGGCGAAGCCGCCGGTTTCCTGGGTCATGGGTCTGCCTCTAAGTGCATCCGCAAAGACCCATGCTCCAAAGCTGCGCATGCCTTGTAAGACCCGAGGGTCACCCTGGCAGCTTTGTCGGCGGGGATTTGCGAAAACGATTGAAGATAAAGAAAAGAACGTCCGGGAAGAGTCCGCGAGGCGGACGCGCAACCGAAGCGGGCTTCGGGGAATTGCACAACCTGAACGAGGTCCGTTAAAAGACCGGCGCGCACTATACCTGAATTCGTTCACTCGGTGAGAGGTTTTTTTCGGAAAACGACAAGCGCAGGCCTTGGAACGACAAGCCTTGCCGATCTCCAAGGCCCCCGGTATCCCTGACGCGGGGGCTTGCTGGCTGAAACGATTTACTCAGGACGCCGGACGGATCACCTCGATCAGGTAGTTCAGCGAGTAACCGAGCTGCGGCGCCAGGGCTTCGGCACGGGCCCGCAGGCCGGCTTCGTCGAGGGTCTGGTCGAGGTCGGCGGGCACCAGCAGGATCACGTTGCCCTCCTTCACCGGCAACTCCCAGTAATGCCGGGAATACAGGCCGCGCAGCAACGCCGCGCCCAGTGGCCGGCCATCGTCGCCGGCCCATTGGTTGATCACCAGCCAGCCGCCGGGGTTGAGGCGCTTCTGGCAATCTTCGAGAAAACCCCAGGCCAGATGGCCGACACCCGGACCGTGGTCGGTATACAGGTCGACGAAGATCAGGTCCGCCGACTCTGCACTCGGCAACAGCTCCAAGGCATCGCCGACGCGGATATACAGGCGCGGATCGTCGTCCAGGCCCAGGTACTCGATGGCCAGGCGCGGTACATCCGGGCGCAGTTCGATGGCCTCGACGTCATCCAGAGGCAGGAATTTCAGGCAGGCCTGGGTCAGGGTTCCGGCACCGAGGCCGAGAAATAGCGCGCTTTCCGGCTGTTCATGACACAGCGCGCCAACCAGCATGGCGCGGGTGTAGTCGTATTCCAGCCAGCTGGGATCGGCGGTGAACACGCAGCTCTGCTCGATCGCCTCGCCAAACTCCAGAAAGCGGTAATCCTCGACTTCGTACACGCTGATGGTGCCGAACTGGTCGTGCACCTGCGCCAGCAGCCGCTCTTCCCGCTCTGTCATGCTGTCTCCCGGCAACCCTGCGTGCCCAAGCAAAAGCCGGCATTGTCCGCCAATGCGCGCAGTGCAACAAGGCGTGCGCCGGGTGATAGCATGGCGGGCATGCGTTTTCGCCTCAGCCAATAACAAACCGAGCCTGTGATGAGCCAACCCTGGAGTCCCGAAAGCTGGCGCGCCCTGCCGATCCAGCAACAACCCGTCTACCCCGACGCCGCCCACCTGCTGAAGGTCGAACAGACCCTGGCCAGCTACCCGCCACTGGTCTTTGCCGGGGAAGCCCGCGAGTTGCGCCGGCAGTTCTCCGAAGTGACCCAGGGTCGTGCCTTCCTGCTGCAAGGCGGCGATTGCGCGGAGAGTTTCGCCGAGTTCTCTGCAGCGAAGATCCGCGACACCTTCAAGGTCCTGCTGCAGATGGCCATCGTCATGACCTTTGCCGCCGGCTGCCCGGTGGTCAAGGTCGGGCGCATGGCCGGACAGTTCGCCAAGCCGCGCTCTTCAGGTGACGAAACCATCGATGGCGTCACCCTGCCCGCCTACCGCGGCGACATCGTCAACGGCATCGGCTTCGACCCGAAAAGCCGCGTTCCGGACCCGGAGCGCCTGCTGCAGTCCTACCACCAGGCCACCGCCACCCTGAACCTGCTGCGCGCTTTCGCCCAGGGCGGCTTCGCCGACCTGCACCAGGTGCACAAGTGGAACCTGGACTTCATCGCCAACTCCGCCCTGGCCGAGAAATACAGCCAGCTGGCCGACCGTATCGATGAAACCCTGGCCTTCATGCGTGCCTGCGGCCTGGATACCGCGCCGCAACTGCGCGAGACCAGTTTCTTCACCGCTCATGAAGCGCTGCTGCTCAACTATGAAGAGGCCTTCGTCCGCCAGGACAGCCTCACCGGCGACTGGTTCGACTGCTCGGCGCACATGCTCTGGATCGGCGACCGCACCCGCCAGCTGGACGGCGCCCATGTCGAATTCCTGCGGGGAGTGAACAACCCGATCGGGGTCAAGGTCGGCCCGAGCATGAATACCGAGGACCTGATTCGCCTGATCGATATCCTCAACCCGAGCAATGATCCGGGGCGCCTCAACCTGATCGTGCGCATGGGCGCGGAGAAGGTCGGCGATCACCTGCCAGGTCTGATCCGCAGCGTCGAGCGCGAAGGGCGCCAGGTGCTGTGGAGCTCGGACCCGATGCACGGCAATACGATCAAGGCCAGCAGCGGCTACAAGACCCGTGATTTCGCGCAGATCCTCAGCGAGGTCAAGCAGTTCTTCCAGGTCCACCAGGCCGAGGGCACCCATGCCGGCGGGATCCACATCGAGATGACGGGGCAGAATGTAACCGAGTGCATTGGCGGGGCACGACCGATCACCGAGGATGCGCTGTCGGATCGCTACCACACTCACTGCGACCCGCGGATGAACGCCGATCAGTCGCTGGAGCTGGCCTTCCTGATTGCCGAAACCTTGAAGCAGGTTCGGCGCTGATCCTTGCGGGATCTGGCTTGCCAGCTCCCGCAGGATTTCAGATCTTGAAGCCAAGCATCAGCGCACAGACCACCAGGAACCCGCAGAACAGCGAACGCAGGACTTTCTCCGGCATCGCATGGGCCAGCTTCACGCCCCAACTGATGCTGAGCAGCCCACCTGCCGCCAGCGGAATCCCCATGGACCACTCGACATGCTGGTGGAAACCGTAGGTCGCCAGGGTCACCGCAGTACTCGGCAGGGCCAGGGCCAGCGACAGGCCCTGAGCAACCACCTGGGTCGTACCGAACACGCTGGTCAGTACCGGCGTCGCCACCACCGCACCGCCCACGCCGAACAACCCGCCCATCACCCCGGAGAAACTACCCAGCACACCCAGCCACGGCCACGGGTGGCGCAGCTCGCTGGAAGGCGGCGAGGTATTCATGAACATCCGCACCACATTCCACGCCGCCAGGGCCACGAGGAAGGCGACGAAACCGATCCGCATCGCCCGCGCATCGACACCCACCGCCCACAGCGAACCGAGCCAGGCGAACACGAAACCGGCCAGCGCCAACGGCAGCGCATGACGCAGCTCGATGCGGTTGCGCTGGTGATAACGCCACAGCGCCAGCATCACATTGGGCACCACCATCACCAGCGCCGTACCCTGGGCCAGTTGCTGGTCCAGGCCGAACAGTACGCCCAGCGCGGGAATCGCAATCAAACCGCCACCGATGCCGAACAGCCCACCCACGGTGCCCAGGGCCGCGCCCAGAACGATATACATCAACCACTCGATCATGCCGGTCTCACCCGCTATTCAATGGCAAGCATGCTACCGATCTGCGGCTAGCGGGGAAACGCATAGCAACGCACAATGGCTTTGCCTATTTCGCACAAGCAAACCCCAGCATGAATCCCGATGCCCTGACCGAGCAGCTCAAGCTGTTTCTCGATGTTCTTGAAACCGGCAGTTT
>DQAA01000418.1:220-2967 GCA_003523465.1 Pseudomonas sp. | reverse complement strand
AGCTCAAAGGCCACGCCATGCCGGGCGAACAGCGGCAGCAGCGGCTCCATGCGGCGCAGCACCTCGTCTTCCGGCACCCCGCGCAGCAGGGTGTCGGCATGCCCGACGGCATCGAACAGGCCGCAGCACAGCAGTGCTTCCAGATCGGCGAAATAGCGATCGAGAAACGCCGGGTTGGCCAGGCGCGGCAGTTCCCAGACCTTGGTCATGGGCGCATCCGGCACCTCGACGTAGTGGATCGAGCCGATGGCGAAATCCAGCTCGAAGCGCTCCATAAGTGCGCGGTTGTAAGCCTCGGCGCCCGGCATATGGTCGAACTCGAGACCGCGCAGGATGCGGATCTGCCCTTCATGGTCGCGGCGCGCTTGCTCGATATCGGCGAAATAGCGCTCCAGCTCGGCCTCCAGCAGGCGGTTGTCGCGGTCCACCGGGAAGGGCGCGTGATCGGTGATGGTCAGGATCTTCACCCCGGCCGCGATGGAGGCACGGACCAGTTCATCTACCGTGCCCACCGCATGCTTGGAGTAGAAGGTGTGGCTATGGGAGTCGATCATGCAGGCACCATGCGTTCGAGGAGACCATCGTGATGGGCCAGTTCCTTGACCAGCCAGTAGGGGTTGTTCGCCTTGCGCAGGATGCCGTGCACCAGCTCCAGGTCGTCGAGGCGTGCCAGCAGCTCCTTCAGCGGCTGGCTGTACAGGGCACGCACCAGCGGCGTGTCGCGCACATGGGCGGCCAGGTGCTCCCAGCGGATGCGGTCGAAATGGATATTGCCCAGGCGCTGGTGCTCGATGCCGTACAGATAGACGTCGCCATTGGGCTTGACCGTCAGGTCCATGCCGTTGGCCTGGGGCGGCGGGTTGAGGCTGCCGAGGGTGAAGCGCTTGTTGACCTTGGCCTCGATGGCCTCGATGTAGCCATGCAGGTCCAGGTAGCCCGGCGGCGCGTCGGCCGCGGGATGGACGAGGTTCTTGTAGTCGATGCCGAAACGCTCCTCACCGAGCAGCAGCGTGTCCTCCAGCTCGCTGCGCGCCACTACGGTGGCGTCCAGGTCCCAGCGGCCCAGCTCTTCCAGCAGATAGCGGCGGGTGAACTCACGGTCGGTATCGATCGAGCGGAACGAGAAGCTCAGCCCGGCCGGCCGCTGCCTGCGCAAGTAGTCGAGGCTGAAGCCGTGGGCTCGCCACTTGACCTGTTCGATGTGGTGGCTGTCGGAGCTCAGGCGGATATTGCAGGTGTCGCCGTTGCCGACCACGATGCGGTTGGTAGCGTCGTAGAACGCCGCCATCTTGTCGTGGGGAAAGAAACCGCTGGTGATGAACTCGAACGCCTTGCCGCCTTCGGACAGCCCGAGGATTTCGTGGAATACCCTGGCGTTGTTCAACGGCTCGCCTTCGCCGCTGATGGAGATGCGCTTGACGTCCGGCGCGTTGATCAGCGCCGCGAGGTTGTCCCGGGCAAGGGTCGACAGCTCCATGCTCATGCCGGACTTGTGCTTGTCGGCGTACATGCAGAATGCACAGCCGATCCCGCAGATCTGGGTGATGTCGATGTATAGCAGGTGTCCTTGGAGATCCATCTTTCTTGACTCGTTGCGGCCTGCGCCAAAGCGCAGGCAGGGATGACGGGTGGAGGCGGTTTCAGTAAGGCACCAGGACCTGCAACTGCGGAACCTGCACCGAATCGCGGTGCAGCACTGCATGCAGGACCCGCTCCTCGCGCACGACCGCCATGTCCGGATAGTCGCCGTACTGATCGTTGCTGATCACGTAGGTCTCGGCGTCGAACTGGGCGGCGGCGAGTACCGGATGATCGGCGCCGACCATGCGCGGCATCACCATCACCCGGGCCTGGGGGAACAGCGCCTGGAGCTCGCTTTCGCTCATGTCCAGCTGGGAGCGGATGCCCGGGTCGAAGACCAGGGTCACGCCATAGGTTGCGGCCAGGCGGGGAACCAGTGGCTTGAGCGCCGCCAGGCCGATGAAGCGCTGCTTGCTGCCTTCTTCGTTGAAGTAGCAGAGGTTGTTGCCATCGATCACCAGGTGGCGGATCTCGTTGTCCAGCAGGCGCACGATGTCGCGCAGGCGGCGCTGGAGTTTTTCCTCGTCGCGCTGCAGCTTGCGCTGCTGGCCCTGGCGCTCGCGCAGTACCCGGTCAGGGCTGCCCTGCCCGGCGCCGAAGCGCTGTTCGCAGGCGATATGAACCTTCTTCTTGTCATAGGTGCTTGCGGCGGTATTCAACTGGTCGATCAGGCACTCGGCCTCGACGATGTCCTGTTCCACGGCCTGCAACTGCTCGTTGCACGCCTTCCAGTAGCGGTACACCTTGCCTGCCGCCGCTTCCCAGCGCTCGCTGGCCTGACGGGCCTCTTCGGCGACGCCTTGCAGGCGAAGCAGTTCCCCGCCCATCAGGGCGACGGTGGCCTTGGCCTGCAGCGGGTCGAAATTGCGGTAGGTCTGCACGCCCTGCAGCAGGCGCAGCTCCAGGCCCTCCTTGGCTTGCAGCGCACTGGCCAGGCTCTTCCGGTGCTCCTGGAACTGGCGCAGGCGCTGTTGCACGGTATCGACCTGGCGCTTGGCAACGCTTCGCTCGCTGGAGAACCAGTGCAGCGGCGACCAGCCGGCCTGTGCCGTGCCCTGGGCCTGGTCCAACTCGCCGCGGGCATTGCGCAAGCTGGCGTCGACCTGGGCCAGTTGCTCGCGTACCGCATGCCCCTCGCGCTGCACCTGGGTCAGGCGCGAATAGCT
>DQAA01000418.1:0-154 GCA_003523465.1 Pseudomonas sp. | reverse complement strand
GTGATGGTTGTTGTACAAGGTCGTTGCTCCTGTTCGATCCGGCGCTTCAAGACGCGGCTTGTGCGGCGCGCTTGCCGCTGGCGTGCACGGCATCGGCCGCAAGCTTGAGCGCGATCACCGTTGCTGCGCCGGCGGCGAAGCAGATGACGTTGCT
>DQAA01000419.1 GCA_003523465.1 Pseudomonas sp. | reverse complement strand
GGCGCAAACGTCGCCTGCAACACACCGGCACGCGCACCCTGGTCAGCGAAGTCCGCTATCTGCCGGGGCTGGAGCGGCATCGGCGCACTGCAGGCGCTGAGCACTACGACGTGCTGGTGGTGCAGGTCGGCACCTGCGCCATCCGCCTCGTGCATTGGCTGGACGGACGCCCCGACGCAGTGCCCCAGGACCAGTGCCGCTATGCCCTGGGCGATCATCTCGGCNNCTCGTGCAGCCTGGAACTGGATGGCGACGCTGGCTTGATCAGCCAGGAGACCTATTACCCCTTTGGTGAAACCTCCTGGTCGGCGGCGCGCAACGAGACCGAGGCGAGCTACCGGACCCTGCGCTACAGCGGCAAGGAGCGTGACGCCAGCGGGTTGTATTACTACGGCGCGCGCTATTACCGGGCTGACTGGCAACGCTGGCTGAATCCGGATCCGGCCGGGGTCGTGGATGGCCTGAACCTGTACCGGATGGTGGGCAATGCGCCGATGAATCGGCGGGATGTGGATGGGTGCATGGGCGAGGACGTGCTGGATGATGCAGAAATGCAGTGGGTCGCTCAGGGCGCCAGGGTGCTGGCATCAGGCATGGAACGCTTCCCGGCGGGTATCGAACATGCCATGCGCCAAGGCTTCCAGGTAGCCCGAAAGATGCTCTCCAACACCGTCGAAGCCCTCCGGAGCGGGCCTGATGAGCAGGTGAACAAAGCACTGCATTCAACCTTCGGCGTCACTGACTTCCGCCCGACCGCAGCCAGGCAGGCGTTTCTGCAGGATCTTCAAGGTGTGTTTCTGGAGGCGCATGACTATCTGTCGAATCTTGAACAGCATGAGGGCTGGCGCCTGGCGTTGATCAGCTCCGCAGGTGTCGGCGGTGCAGGTGTGACAGGGCTTTCCCAGGCCCGGGGCGTGAGGCTTGGTCTGGATGTCGATGTTCTGCGTGGCAACCTTGTAGACAGGGCGATGACTTCGGCGCATGAAGTTTTCCACGCCATAACGCTCAGGCTGTTCAGCGAGAGCCCTTTGGATGTGGTCTGGGACTTTTTCTACAGCATGCCACCGCTCACCCGGACGGGCAGCATGGCTGCGATGCGCGATGCGGCGCATCGCAGCGCCAGGGAAATAGTGGTCTCGGGACCTTCCGAAAGCGCCATGTCTGCTCAGGACAGGCTGCGCTACGCCCAGCTCATCAAGCGCGAGGCCGCGAGGTTCGGAATGAGGGAGCCGCGCAACGCCGAAGAGCGCAGGGATTATTTCACTACCCATGCCGGGATCCGTCAGGCGGTGGTCATGCGCAATGCCGCTTCGCTGACAGGATTCGTACTGATGACGCAACGTCATGCTGGGCGCTGAATCCAGTGAGGTTATGTGATGACCTCTTCCATTACAACGACGGCCCCGGTTTTCCTTAGGTCTGCTACAGCCCGCTCAGGAAAAGCCTTACTCCACTAAAAAGCATGCCACTGACGACGATTGATTGAGTCAAACTTCTCTATGGTGGTCATATGACTGACCCCGGCCAAGCCTGACCCATCGCTTCTGGAATTCGTCCATGCCAACCGTTTCGCGGGCCTTCGCCAGTGCCCTGATCACCGCCCTGGGTGGCGCCCAGCCTGCCGTGCGCGACCTTTGCCAGCGTCTGGCCGAACCCTTGCTGGGAGCATCCGCGCCAGCCTTCATTCCGTTGTCGTCCTTCGACGTCGTGTTCGAGCAGGCCAGCCGCCTCAGCGGCGATCCGGGTATCGGGCTGCGCGCCTTCGAATACGCCCACCCGGCCAACCTCGGGCCGCTGGGTTATGCGGTGATGTCCAGCCCGAGCATCAAGAGCGTGCTGGTCAGCCTGGCCGAGCATCACCATCTGGTGGGTACCGGCTTCTGCCTGTTCGTCGAGGAACGCAGCGAGGGTGTACGCCTGGTCGGGGTGCCGACCGGCACCGGGCAGCGCGCGTTGTCCAGGGTGTTCATCGATGCGGTGGCGGCGATTACCGTCGGCCTGCTGTGCTGGCTGGTGCCGGGGCGGGTGATACGTCCATTGCGTGCCGAGCTGGGCTATCCGGAGGGCGCCGTTACCGCCAATGCCCGGCGGGTCTTTGGTGACGACATCCACTATGGCGCGGCGCAGAACGCGCTGCTGTTCAGCCATGCCGATGCGGCGTTGACGGTGGCCAGCCATGACCCGGCCTTGCACGCGGTGCACAGCGATTACCTGGCGCGCTGGCAGGCGCAGATGGGCGGTGATCGCCTAAGCCTCAAGGTGCGCGGGGTGATCAGCGAGCAGTTGAGCCAGGGCCGGCCGGTGACCCTGGCTGCCGTGGCCGAGGCCATGACCCTCAGTCCGCAGCGCCTGAGTCGTGGCCTGGAAAGCGATGGCCAGGGTTTTCTGCGCCTGCTCGACGAGGTCAGGTTGCGGGACAGCCATCGGTTGCTGCGCAACAGCAACCTGAGCCTCAAGCAGATCGCCTACCAGGTCGGCTTTCGTCACCAGAGCGCATTCAACAAGGCGTGCGAGCGCTGGTTCGGGATGGGGCCGGGGCGTTATCGCGAAGACGGCTGAAGGCTTTCGTTTATCCGCGCGGACCATTCATTTATCCCCCGGAGGTCTTCGGGGGTCCACCTGAAAAAAAGCCGCCAAACTGATACGCACACGTTTGCGCCGCCGTCGATGGACCTTCCTCCCGCATGTCACCAATTGCCTTTTTCAGCCGTTTTTGCCTGTTTGCCGCTGTGCTTTCGCTGTTGCTCCTGGCCCCCTCCCTGGGGCTGCTCAATGCGGCAGGCGGCCTCTGCCTGCTGGCTGCCGGCAGC
>DQAA01000424.1 GCA_003523465.1 Pseudomonas sp. | reverse complement strand
CCGCAGGTCGCGGTTGTTTTCCAGCGAGTCCTGGATCAGTTGCTGCAGCGCCGGATCATGGAAGAACTGGCGCCAGCCCTGCTCGGCGGCGGCAACCTGGGCCGACTCGGTCGGCGAATACGCAGGGCCTGCCGGCCACTGGGCCGCCACCGGCGACTCAGGGGTCTTGTAGTCGGGGATCAGCGAACAACCGCTCAGGATGAACGCGGTCACCGCCAGGGACATCAGGGACTTGGTCATTGCCCAGCCTCATAACGTGGGGTTTCAGGTGTGGCGTCTTCGTCCGGCTTCTTGCTGCCGAACCACGACGACACGCTTACGAAGAACAGCGGTACCCAGAAGATGGCAAGGATGGTCGCGGTCAGCATGCCGCCGATCACCCCGGTACCGATGGCGTGCTGGCTGCCCGAGCCTGCGCCGGTGGCGATAGCCAACGGTACCACCCCGAGAATGAACGCCAGCGAGGTCATGATGATCGGTCGCAGACGCATGCGGCAGGCTTCGATCGCCGCGTCGAACAGGCTGCGGCCCTGCTCGTGCAGTTCCTTGGCGAATTCGACGATCAGGATGGCGTTCTTCGCCGCCAGGCCGATGGTCGTCAACAGCCCCACCTGGAAGTACACGTCGTTGGACAGCCCGCGCAGGCTGGTGGCCAGCAGCGCACCGATGATCCCCAGCGGTACCACCAGCATGACCGCGATCGGGATCGACCAGCTTTCATACAGCGCCGCCAGGCAGAGGAACACCATCAGCAGCGACAGGGCATACAGCGCCGGCGCCTGGGAGCCCGACAGGCGCTCCTCGTACGACAGGCCGGTCCAGGAGTAACCGATACCCGCCGGCAGTTTTGCGATGATCCGCTCGACTTCGGCCATGGCCTCACCGGTACTGTAGCCGGGCGCCGGGGCACCGAGGATTTCCACCGCTTCGACGCCGTTGTAGCGCGACAGCTTGGGCGAACCGTAGATCCACTCGCCGTGGGCGAAGGAGGAGAACGGCACCATCTCGCCGGCGGCGTTGCGCACGTACCACTTCTGCAGGTCTTCCGGGCTCATCCGCGACGAGGCTTCGCCCTGGATGTAGACCTTCTTGACCCGGCCGCGGTCGATGAAGTCGTTGACGTAGCTGGCGCCCAGGGCGATCGACAGGGTGTTGTTGATATCGGCGATGGTCACGCCCAGGGCACTGGCGCGCTCGTCGTCGACGGTCAACTGGTACTGCGGTTCGTCGTTCAGGCCGTTCGGACGTACTGCCGAGAGGATCTTGCTCTGCGCCGCCATTCCGAGGAACTGGTTGCGCGCTTCCATCAGCTTGGTGTGGCCAACGCCGGCGCGGTCCTGGAGGAACACGTCGAAACCGGTGGCGTTACCCAACTCCAGTACCGCAGGTGGTGCGAAGGCGAACACCATGGCGTCGCGGAAGCTGAAGAAGTGCTGCTGGGCACGGGCCGCCAGGTTGAACACGCTGTTCTCGGCGGAACGCTCGCCCCACGGCTTGAGCATGATGAACGCCATACCCGAGCTCTGGCCACGGCCGGCGAAGTTGAAGCCGGTCACGGTGAACACGGAGGCGACGGTGTCGGCTTCCTTGTCCAGCAGGTATTCGCGCATCTGGTCGACCACCACCTGGGTGCGCTCGGCACTGGAGCCGGCCGGGGTCTGCACCTGGGCGAAGAGAACGCCCTGGTCTTCTTCCGGGAGGAACGCGGTGGGGATACGGGTGAACAGCCAGATCATGCCGACCACGATCAGCAGGTACGCCAGCAGGTACGGCGCCTTGTGCCGGAGCATGTTGCCGACGCCGCGCTCGTAGCTGCGCACGCTGCGGTCGAAGTTGCGGTTGAACCAGCCGAAGAAGCCGCCCTTGGCGGTGTGGTGCTCGCCTTTCTTCAGCGGCTTGAGCATGGTGGCGCACAGTGCCGGGGTGAAGATCAGCGCTACCAGAACCGACAGGGCCATGGCCGAGACGATGGTGATGGAGAACTGCTTGTAGATCACCCCGGTGGAGCCGCCGAAGAAGGCCATCGGCAGGAGTACCGCCGAGAGCACCAGGGCGATACCGACCAGGGCGCCCTGGATCTGGCCCATGGATTTCTTGGTCGCTTCCTTGGGTGACAGCCCTTCCTCGGACATCACCCGCTCGACGTTTTCCACCACGACGATGGCGTCGTCCACCAATAGACCGATGGCCAGGACCATGCCGAACATGGTCAGGGTGTTGATGCTGAAGCCGGCCGCCGCGAGGATGCCGAAGGTGCCCAGCAGTACCACCGGTACTGTCATGGTGGTGATCACCGTGGCGCGGAAGTTCTGCAGGAACAGGTACATCACCAGGAACACCAGCACGATCGCTTCGATCAGGGTGTGGATCACACCGCTGATGGATTCGGTCACGACCGGGGTGGTGTCGTACGGGAAGACCGCTTTCATCCCGGGCGGGAAGAAGGGTTCGAGGTCGGAAATGGTCTTGCGCAGGGCCTTGGCGGTATCCAGGGCGTTGGCGCCGGTGGCCAGTTTCACTGCCAGGCCGGAGGCCGGCTTGCCGTTGAACTGGGCGCTGACCGCGTAGTTTTCACCACCCAGGCCGACCTTGGCGACATCGCCCAGGCGCACCTGGGAGCCGTCCTGGTTGACCTTGAGCAGGATCTTCTCGAATTGCTCGGCGGTCTGCAGGCGGGTCTTGCCGATGATGGTGGCGTTGAGTTGCTGGCCGGGCAGGGCAGGCAGGCCGCCGAGCTGGCCGGACGAGACCTGGACGTTCTGCGCGGCGACTGCGGTTTTCACGTCGACCGGGGTCAGCTGGTACTTGTTCAGCTTGGCCGGGTCGAGCCAGATGCGCATGGCGTACTGGGCACCGAAGACCTGGAAGTCACCGACACCGGCGGTACGGGAGATCGGGTCCTGCATGTTGGAGACGATGTAGTTGGCAAGGTCGTCCTTGGTCATGCTGCCGTCTTCCGACACCAGGCCGATCACCAACAGGAAGTTCTTCACCGCCTTGGTCACGCGGATACCCTGTTGCTGCACTTCTTGCGGCAGCAGCGGGGTGGCCAGGTTCAGCTTGTTCTGCACCTGGACCTGCGCGGTGTCAGGGTTGGTGCCCTGCTCGAAGGTGGCGGTAATGGTCATGCTGCCGTCGGAGTTACTTTCCGACGATACATAACGCAGGTTGTCGATACCGTTGAGCTGTTGCTCGATCACCTGGACCACGGTGTCCTGCACGGTCTGCGCCGAGGCACCCGGGTAGCTCACGGCAATCGCGATCGCAGGCGGAGCGATGCTCGGGTACTGGTTGATCGGCAACTTGAGGATCGACAACGCCCCGACCAGCATGATCACCAGGGCGATCACCCAGGCGAAGATCGGGCGATCGATAAAGAATCTCGACATGGTTTACTCCCCTTTGGCCCCTGCGCTCGCGGCACTGGCCTGGGTTGGCTGGGCAGGCTTGACGTTGGTCGCTTCGCTGACCTTCACCTCGACGCCTGGCTTGACGTACTGCAGGCCTTCGGTGATCAGGCGATCGCCGGCATTCAGGCCTTCCTCGATCAGCCAATCGCTGCCAACGGTGCGGCTGGCCTTGAGCTGGCGCAGTTCGACCTTGTTCTCCTGGTTGACCACGAGGGCGGTGGCCTGGCCCTTGAGGTCGCGGGTCACGCCTTGTTGCGGGGCGAGGATGGCGGTCTCGTTGACGCCGTTGTTCAGGCGGGCGTGGACGAACATGCCAGGCAGCAGGTTGTGCTCGGGGTTGGGGAACACGGCACGCAGGGTCACGGAGCCGGTGGTTTCGTCGACCGAGACTTCGGAGAACTCCAGGCGGCCTTTCTGCGCATAGTTGCTGCCGTCTTCCAGCTTCAGGCTGACTTCGGCGGCGTTGTCGCCGACCTTCTTCAGCTTGCCGCTTTCCAGTTCGCGACGCAGCTTGAGCAGCTCGGCGGAGGACTGGGTGACGTCGACGTAGATCGGGTCGAGCTGCTGGATGGTCGCCATGGCAGTGGCCTGGCCGTTGCTGACCAGGGCGCCTTCGGTGACGGCGGAACGACCGATGCGGCCGCTGATCGGTGCGAGCACCTTGGTGTAGCGCAGGTCGATCTCGGCGCTCTTCAGCGTGGCTTCGGCCTGCAAACGTTTGGCCTGGGCATCGTCGTATTCCTGGCGGCTTACGGCCTGCTCGTTGACCAGTTGCTTGTAGCGATCGGACAGCGAACGGGTCGATTGCAGGTTGGCCTTGGCACTGGCGAGGGTCGCTTCATAGACCGATGGATCGATCTGATAAAGCTGCTGGCCTTCCTTCACCTCGGAGCCTTCCTTGAACAGGCGCTTGAGGATGATGCCATTGACCTGCGGACGCACTTCCGCCACCCGGTACGCAATGGTGCGACCTGGCAGATCGGAGACGAGGGTATAGGGTTGGGCCTGGAGGGTAACGACGCCGACCTGAGGAGCCTGCGCCACTGGCGCCGCCTCTTCCTTTTTACAGCCGCTGAGCAGTGTTGCCAGGGCGACGGCGGAAACCAGAGCGGTAACAGCTGGCTTGAGTTGCATGAAGATCCTCGGGTCAGAAAGAGCTGAAGACGCTCAAGAATAATGGAAAATGGATTAAGGAAAATTAAGAGAGTCGGCTAGATAAGTAGCATGCTAAGGAATATACTTACATTCATGCTTGTTTGTAAATACCCGCTACCTTGACTAATACACGCTGCAAGGCGCGAAACCAGAACTCCCCGAAGGCGACCCCACCCAGGTCGCCTTCGGGCTTAGAACCCGGTTACCCGATGCAGGCGACCGGCTCCTTGATGAGGTTGTACTGCCATGGTCCGTCGAACCAAAGAGGAAGCACAGGAAACCCGTAACCAGATTCTCGAAGCTGCGGAAAAGGCTTTCTATAAGCGGGGAATCGCCCGCACCACGCTGGCGGATATCGCCGAGCTGGCCGGGGTAACCCGCGGTGCCATCTATTGGCATTTCGATAACAAGGCCGAGCTGGTCCAGGCGCTGCTCGACAGCCTTCAGGAACCGCTGGATGCCCTGGCCAGGGCCAGCGAAAGCGAGGAAGAACTCGACCCGCTGGGCTGCATGCGCAAGCTTCTGGTGCAACTGATGCACCAGATGGCCAGTGACCCGAAAACCCGGCGCATCAACGAAATTCTTCATCACAAGTGCGAATTCACCGATGAGATGTGCGAGATTCGCGTCCAGCGGCAGACCGCAACCATCGATTGCCACGAGCGCATCACCCGATCCCTGAGCAATGCCATCAATCGCGGACAACTGCCGACGGATACCGATCCGCAGCGGGCGGCGCTGGCCATGTTCGCGTACATCGACGGGCTGATCCGGCGCTGGCTGCTGTTGCCGGACAGCTTCGACCTGCTCGGCGATGCCGAACGCTGGGTCGATGCCGGGCTGGACATGCTGCGCTTGAGCCCTTCCCTGCGCAATTGAGGTTTTGTGAGCATTTGTGAATCTTTGTATTTCAAGATTCTCCAAGTTGTGTAGGACGCCGGGCTGAGCAAGAATCAGCCCGGCGTCATCATTATGTAGGCTGGGTCCCGACTGGATACTTAGCTGGCTAATTAAATTTTCTTCATCGAGTCCGGACATGACCGCGCAGACCCCGACAATGAAAGGCGCCGATCAACCACTGCGGGGGATCGCCCTGATCTGTCTGGCGGTGCTGCTGTTCGCCAGTCACGACGCCCTCTCCAAATACCTGTCGGGTTTCTACGCCATCGTCATGGTGGTGTGGGCGCGCTATGTGGTGCACACCCTGCTGATGCTGGTGGTGTTCGTACCGCGTACCGGGCTTTCGGCGGTGGTGCGCACCCGGCGTCCGTTGTTGCAACTGGCGCGGGCACTGTGTCTGATCGGCACCAGCCTGATGTTCACCACTGGCCTGCGCTACATACCCCTGGCGGAAGCCACGGCGGTCAACTTCCTTGCGCCGCTGATGGTCACTGCGCTGTCGGTGCCCTTGCTGGGCGAGCGGGTCACGCGGAGACAGTGGATCGCAGTGTCGGCGGGCTTCATCGGTGTGCTGATCGTCATACGTCCCGGCGGTGCGCTGTTCACCCCGGCGATTCTGTTCCCGCTCGGTTCGGCCTTCTGCTTCGGCTGCTATCAATTGCTGACCCGCAAACTGAGCACCACCGACAGCCCGACCACCAGCAACTTCCTCACCGGCATCTTCAACAGCCTGATCATGACGGCGCTGGTGCCGTTCTTCTGGACCGTACCGAGCTTCACCCACGCCCTGTTCATGATCGGCCTGGGCACCTGCGGCATGCTCGGCCATATGCTCCTGACCTCCGCCTTCAAGCACGCCGCGCCGGCCATGCTGGCGCCGTTCAGCTATGGCCAGATCCTCTTCGCCGGGATGTTCGGCTACCTGGTGTTCGACCACAGCCCGGACATCTATGGTGTGGTCGGCATTTCCATCATCTGCCTCAGCGGCCTTGCCGTGGCCTGGGTCCAGCGCCGACGCTGATCAGCGTCCGCGCAACTCGCGGTTGGGCAGGGCCAGGGCGGCGGCCAGGC
>DQAA01000222.1:2839-3093 GCA_003523465.1 Pseudomonas sp. | reverse complement strand
TTCTTCCTGGTCGAACGCGCCAGCACCTGAAATCCCTCTTGTCCGACAAAAAGCTGTTTTTGCTACTTGAATGATAACGTTATCCATACCATGATAACGTTATCGTTGTACGACGACATACGTCTCCAGCGAGCAACCGACTACCCGCACAACAATAAATTCGTGGGAGCGTTACCGATGCAACAGGCCCATCCGGCTGCCAAGCCGACCCGTGTTCGCTACTTGATCCTGCTCATGCTGTTCCTGGTCACGAC
>DQAA01000222.1:0-2768 GCA_003523465.1 Pseudomonas sp. | reverse complement strand
GTGCTCGGGCAGATTCCCGGCGGCTGGCTGCTCGACCGTTTCGGCTCGAAGCGGGTCTATGCGGCGAGCATCTTCACCTGGTCGTTCTTCACCTTCCTGCAGGGCTATGTCGGCGAATTCGGCGCCAGCACCGCAGTGGTGCTGCTGGTGTTGCTGCGCCTGTCGGTGGGGCTGGCGGAAGCGCCGTCGTTCCCTGGCAACTCGCGGATCGTCGCGTCGTGGTTCCCGACCAAGGAGCGGGGCACGGCCTCGGCGGTGTTCAACTGCGCGCAGTACTTCGCCACCGCGCTTTTCGCGCCGCTGATGGGCTGGATCGTCTATCGCTTCGGCTGGGAGCATGTGTTCATCATGATGGGCGTGCTCGGCATGCTGTTCTCGCTGGTCTGGCTCAAGGTCATCCATAGCCCGCGCAAGCACCCGCTGGTGAACGCAGCGGAAGTCCAGTACATCGCCGACAACGGCGGCCTGGTCGACCTTGACGACCAGAAGCAACAACGCAAGGGCGGGCCGCAATGGGCTCATGTGCGCCAGTTGCTCGGCAACCGGATGATGGCCGGGGTCTACCTGGGCCAGTTCTGCATCAACTCGCTGACGTATTTCTTCCTGACCTGGTTTCCGGTGTACCTGGTGCAGGAGCGCGGCATGACCATCCTCAAGGCCGGGATCATCGCCTCGCTGCCGGCGATCTGCGGGTTCCTCGGCGGCATTCTGGGCGGGGTGTTCTCCGACTGGCTGCTGCGCCGTGGCAACTCCCTGAGCGTGGCGCGCAAGACGCCGATCGTGCTGGGCATGGTCCTGTCCATGTCGATGATCGTGTGCAACTACGTCGAAGCCGACTGGATCGTGGTGGCGTTCATGGCCCTGGCCTTCTTCGGCAAGGGTGTCGGCGCGCTGGGCTGGGCGGTGGTCTCGGATACCTCGCCCAAGCAGATCGCAGGGCTGGCCGGCGGGTTGTTCAACACCATCGGCAACCTGTCGTCCATCTCCACCCCTATCGTCATCGGCTACATCATCGCCGCCACCGGCTCGTTCAAGATGGCCTTGGTGTTCATTGGCGCCAACGCCCTGATCGCCGCCATCAGCTACCTGTTCGTGGTGGGCGATATCAAGCGCATCGAACTGCGCGGCCTGCCCGACTCCACCCCGGCCGCCGACGCCGTCCCGACTTCCCGTTGAACTCCGCCTACAACAAGACCACAAGGAAATGCCAATGAACGCAATGACCCAGGCTGCCCAAGGCGCACCGCTGATCACCGAACTGCAGGTGGTCCCGGTGGCCGGCCACGACAGCATGCTGCTCAACCTCAGCGGCGCCCACGGCCCGTACTTCACCCGCAACGTGCTGATCCTGAAAGACAACGCCGGGCGCATCGGCGTCGGTGAAGTGCCGGGCGGCGAAAGCATCCGCAAGACGCTGGAGGATGCGCGGGACCTGCTGCTCGGCCAGTCCATCGGCAACTACCAGGGCCTGCTGAACAAGGTGCGCAGTGCGTTCGCCGATCGCGACTCGGGTGGCCGCGGCCTGCAGACCTTCGACCTGCGCATCACCGTGCATGCCGTCACCGCCCTTGAGTCGGCGCTGCTCGACCTGCTCGGCCAGCACCTCGACGTGCCGGTGGCGGCATTGCTGGGGGAGGGGCAGCAGCGCAATGCGGTGGAGATGCTCGGCTACCTGTTCTACGTCGGTGACCGCCAGCGCACCGACCTGCCATACCGCAGCGAGGACGACGCCGACAACGCCTGGTTCCGCGTGCGCAACGAAGAAGCCCTGACTCCCGAGCGCGTGGTACGCCTGGCCGAAGCTGCCTACGAGCGCTATGGCTTCAAGGACTTCAAGCTCAAGGGCGGCGTACTGCGCGGCGGCGAGGAAATCGAAGCGGTGACGGCCCTGGCCGAGCGCTTCCCCGAGGCGCGTATCACCCTTGACCCCAATGGCGCCTGGTCGCTCAAGGAAGCCATCGCCCTGTGCCGCGACCAGCATCACGTCCTCGCCTATGCCGAAGACCCGTGCGGTGCGGAAAACGGATACAGCGGCCGTGAAGTCATGGCCGAATTCCGCCGCGCCACCGGCCTGCGCACCGCCACCAACATGATCGCCACCGACTGGCGGCAGATGGGTCATGCGATCCAGCTGCAATCGGTGGACATCCCCCTGGCGGACCCGCATTTCTGGACCATGCAGGGCTCGGTGCGGGTCGCGCAGATGTGCAACGACTGGGGGCTGACCTGGGGTTCGCACTCCAACAACCACTTCGATATCTCGCTGGCGATGTTTACCCATGTCGCGGCGGCAGCGCCGGGCAACGTCACGGCCATCGACACCCACTGGATCTGGCAGGACGGCCAGCGCCTGACCCGTGAGCCGCTGAAGATCGAGGGTGGTCTGGTGCAGGTGCCGGCGAAACCGGGGCTGGGCATCGAGCTGGATTGGGATGCGCTGATGCAGGCCCATGAGACCTACCGCAACATGGGCCTGGGTGCCCGGGACGATGCGGTGGCGATGCAGTACCTGGTGGAGGGGTGGACGTTCGATAACAAGCGGCCGTGTCTGGTGCGCTGATTCATAGCCTGTGACACGGAGCCGATGGCGCTGGCAAGGCAGCGCCATCGGCCGGGACAGATAGTAGCAATTCTCAATTACNNAAATTACGTATGGTAACTATTATCGCTTGTTTCCTTGCCGTCCTTCCCCCATGTCAACGACCGATAGCCCGCTCTCGACGGACTTCCATACTCTCTACCTCGATCACCATGGCTGGCTGCAAGGC
>DQAA01000110.1 GCA_003523465.1 Pseudomonas sp. | reverse complement strand
GATCAGGCGCACGGCGTCCGCTCCCGTGTCGGCACACACCCGGCGCACCTCGGGCAGGTCGAATGCCAGGGGCTCGACGTACAGCGTCAGGGAGGGCTGGGCGCTGGAAACGATCGCATGTGCCCGGCCCGACTCGATCGACAATACCGCGCCGCATACCGGCACGCCGTCGATCACGGCTTCGACTTCGCCGGCGCAGGCGATCAGCAGTTGGTGAGGATAGTGGGCATGGGTACCGGTCTCGCCCGCCTGGCCGGAGATCAGGCAATAGTCGGTGCCCAGCCAGAGCTGGCCTTGCCAGGGCGACGCGGGTCGGGAGTGAGGCACTGGAAAACTCCATCCAGGTGGGAAGGTCAATCAGCTTCCAGGCGCGCTCGCAGTACCTCCCGATCACGCCTGGCAGCCGGACTATACAGCCCCGCAATCCATTTCCTGCCCGGTCTTTCGACCGAATACCAGACGAGCCAGGACGCGACCAGGGTCGCCAGCACGACGAACAGGGCAACGACCTGCCACGGCGCCTGGTCCATCCAGGCGGATTTCCGGCCGTAGAGAATGATCGGGTAATGAACCATGTAGGTGCAGAAACTGATCTCGCCGAGAAACACCAGTGGCCTGCACTTCAGGGCTGCACTGAGCGCCCCGCGCTGCAGGGCGAAGACGTAGATCAACGCCGCGAACACCAGCAGGCCGCCCGACTGCCCGTACCACAGGCCGATCACCGGCGAAAGCGAGGCGCCAAGCCAGGCCGAGACGGAACCGTTGCTCAGGACGAATACCGCGAGCGTCGCCAGGACCAGCATCTCCAGCACCGTTCCGCCGCGCCTGGACAACGCGCCCCTTCTGACGAACAGATCACCGGCCAGCACCCCGACGGCGAACTCCAGCAGACGTATCGCCGGGTTCTGCAGGATGAACACCTCGACCGAGTTGACCCAGGGCGGCGAACTGACGATCGGTCCGCCCAGCCTGTCGATGCCAAGCAGCAGCAGCCCGACCAGCAGCGCCACGATCGATACGCTTTTCCAGACCGGCCGGAACATCACCAACAGCGGAAACACCAGGTAGAACGCCAGCTCGGTGGAAATGCTCCAGGACACCGGGTTCATCGAGAAGACATGCCCGGACTGGGGAATCCAGGCATGCAGCAGCACGGCATTGAGCAATATCACCGGCCGCCAGAACTCGCTGAGCAGCCCGAACGGATCGAACAGGAACATGACCACGGCCATCATGAACAGGTGCACGGGCCAGATCCGGGCGATCCGATGCAGGTAGAACCTGGGCAGGTCCGCCCACGTCATGCCGTTGTAGACCACGGCCAGGATGAACCCGGACAGCACGAAGAAGAACGACACCCCGAGCGCGAATTGCGGCATGGAGGGCATCGGCAGCACCACGCCCTGGAGGTGGTAGAACACGATTGACCAGGCAGCAAAGCATCTCAGCGAGGTCAGATTGTCGATTTTTTGCGTCATGCGAAGCGGCTCTGTCGGTCGTTCAGGACAAGAAGCCCGTCAAGCTACACGCCAGTCCGGCGAATCACGCAATGCAAAATCGCCGTGTAGGAACGGCCAAACGGAGCCGGACGAAACGCCGGCGCCCGTGCAACCTCACGTTTCGGGTCGTCCTCGGCCCTTGCCGAAACACAACTTGAAACAAAGCGTTTAGCGCGATGCCCCTGCACATGTCACGCACAGTCAAACCCGCTGGCGCGCAGGCTCAAGACTTGCCTACCGATCGTTAGCAACACTCCCTCCTATCGCTCCGCACGCCGCAAGCCGGCGCCGCAGAGACATTCGCCCGTCCTCGTCGACAACTAAAAACAACGCCTGCCGTACCACGAGATCGCCCCATGACTACCAAAATCGACTTCATCTACCTTTCCGAGCAGGACATGATCCGCGCCGGTGTCACCGATATGCCGGCCTGCGTCGACACCATGGAGGAAATGTTCGGGCTGCTGTACCAGGGCGACTACCGCATGGCTGGGCCGAACAACGACTCCCATGGCGCGATGATCACCTTCCCGGACAACTCGCCCTTCCCGGACATGCCCAAGCCCACCGCCGACCGCCGCATGATGGCCATGCCCGCGTACCTGGGCGGCAGTTTCCGCACCTCCGGCTGCAAGTGGTACGGCTCCAATATCGCCAACCGCGAGAAGGGCCTGCCGCGTTCGATCCTGATGTTCACCCTCAACGACGCCGATAGCGGCGCGCCGCTGGCCTACATGTCGGCCAACCTGCTGTCGGCCTACCGCACCGGGGCGATTCCGGGAGTCGGCGCACGCCACCTGGCACGCAAGGATTCCAGGGTCATCGGCCTGCTCGGCCCCGGCGTGATGGGCAAGACCACCGTCGCCGCGTTCATGGCCGCCTGCCCGCTGGTGGACACCATCAAGATCAAGGGCCGCGGCCAGCGCAGCCTCGACAGCTTCATTACCTGGGTCGAGCAGACCTACCCGCAGATCACCACGATCCAGATCGTCGAGAGCCTGGAAGAAGTGGTGCGCGATTCCGACCTGGTCACCTATTGCAGCACCGGCGAAGTCGGCGACCCGAGCACCTACCCGCTGGTACGCCGCGAGTGGGTCAAGCCGGGCGCGTTCCTGGCCATGCCGGCGCCATGCAGCATCGACGCCGGCATGGAACAGGACGACATCCGCAAGGTGGTCGACAACACCGGCCTGTACCAGGCCTGGTTCGAAGAGCTGCCCAAGCCCGCCCACAACTACGTGCCGCTGGTGGGCGTGCGCTTCATGGACATGATCGCCGAAGGCTCGCTGCAGGCCGAACAGGTGGAGGACATCGGCAAGATCATCGCCGGTGACGCACCGGGCCGCCTGAACGACGAGGAAATCATCCTGATGTCGGTCGGCGGCATGCCCGTCGAAGACCTGGCCTGGGGCACCGTGGTGTACCGCAAGGCCGTGGAACTGGGCATCGGCGTGAAACTGAACCTGTGGGACGAGCCGGTACTGCGCTGATCCCCCCTTTTCCCATCCAACGAGGACTTCCCCCCATGCCCCAGATCACCAAGGTCAAAAGCGGCTCCATCTTCGAAGAGAAAGCCAGCTACTCGCGGCTGGTCGCCGTCGACAACTGGATCTACGTATCCAACACCGCCGGGCGCAACCCGGACACCAAGCTGATCCCGGAAGACGTGATCGAGCAGGCCGAGCAGGTCTTCAACAATATCGAGCGGGCCCTGGCCGCGGTCGATGCGAGCCTCGCCGACGTGGTCTGCTCCCGGGTGTTCATCCAGGACCCGGCCGACGTACCCAAGGTGATGGACTTCATCGGCACCAGGTTCCGCGGCATCGACCCGGCCTGCACCGCCACCTGCCCGCCCCTGGGCTCCACGGTCTACAAGGTGGAACTGGAGGTCACCGCCTACCGCGGCGCGTCGAAGGCCGACGTCGTGCAGATCAACCTCGGCCAGTAAGTCCATCAACAGANNGCCCATGTCGCCCAGCATCGACCCCGTACACTCCAGCCCCCAGCTGCCGCCCGCCACCAGCGTGGTCATCATCGGCGCCGGGATCATCGGCCTGACCGCCGCCCTGACCCTCGCCGAGCGCGGGATTCCGGTGGTGGTCGTGGAAAAAGGCCGGATCGCCGGCGAACAGTCGTCACGCAACCTCGGCTGGGTCCGCAAGACCAGCCGCCACGCCGACGACATTCCGCTGGCCCTGGC
>DQAA01000615.1 GCA_003523465.1 Pseudomonas sp. | reverse complement strand
CGCTGGTTCCGGTCTTCCCGCGGCGTAGCGCCGAAGAAGTTGCGATAGGCACTGGAGAAATGCGGCCCCGACGAGAACCCGCAGGACAGACCGATCTGGATGATCGACTTGCTGGTCTGCATCAGCATCTGCCGGGCCTTGTTCAAGCGCAGCTCCAGGTAGTACTGGCTCGGCACACGGTTGAGGTATTGCTTGAAGATCCGCTCCAGTTGCCGGCGCGACACGCAGACATGCTGGGCAATCTCGTCGGTGGTCAGCGGCTCTTCGATATTGGCTTCCATCAGCAGGACCGCCTGGGTCAGCTTGGGGTGACTGGAACCCAGGCGATTCTGCAGCGGGATGCGCTGGCGCTCGCCCCCCTCGCGAATCCGCTCGACCACCAGTTCCTCGGAAACCGCCCCGGCCAGCTCGGCCCCGTGATCCCGGGCCAGTACCGCCAGGAGCAGGTCCACCACCGACATGCCACCGCACGCGGTCAGGCGATCACGGTCCCAGTCGAACAGATGACTGGTGGCGATGACCTTGGGGAAGCGCTCGGAGAAATCGTCCTGCCAGCGCCAGTGCACTGCCGTGCGGTAACCATCCAGCAGCCCCAGTTGCGCCAGCGGATAAACCCCCGCCGACAGACCACCCACCACGCACCCCGAACGCACCTGCTGCTTGAGCGCCGCGCCAAGTGCCGCGCCCACCGCCAGCGGTGGCTCGTCGGCCAGCAGGAAGATTTTCTGGCAGTTCTCCAGACGCCCGGTCCACGGCTCGCCCGGCAGGCGCCAGTCACCTTCGACCGGTGCTTCGGCCTGCAGGAAGGCCAGGTCGTAGGTCACGTCCGGGTGGACCTTCTGCGCCACCCGCAATACCTCTTCCGCCAGCGCCAGGGTCAGGGCCTTGGTGCTGGGCCAGATGAGAAAACCGATTCGCTGGGTGGTCATGGGATGCGGTCCGAAACCTGAAGTGAGTCTGGTGCCCGCAAGGATAGGCGGACTGGAGCAAATGTGGCGCAGGCTGCGCGGGTGGCGCAGCATGACCTATTTTGGTGCAAAGAGGCAGCGTTAACCCGCGACCACTTATTTCAAGCTACCGGAAAGGAACTGCTGCAGACGCTCGGACTGCGGATTGACCAGCACTTCCCGCGGGTCGCCGCGCTCTTCCACCAGCCCCTTGTGCAGGAACACCAGCTGGTTGGACACCTCGCGGGCGAAGCCCATTTCGTGGGTGACGACCACCATGGTGCGACCTTCCTGGGCCAGCGACTGCATGACCTTCAGCACGTCGCCCACCAGCTCCGGGTCGAGGGCCGAGGTCGGCTCGTCGAACAGCATCACTTCCGGTTCCATGGCCAGCGCACGGGCAATCGCCACGCGCTGCTGCTCACCGCCGGACATGTGCCCAGGATAGGCATCCTTGCGATGGGAAACGCCGACCTTGGCCAGGTAATGCTCGGCCTTCTCCAGCGCTTCCTTCTTGCTGACGCCCAGCACGTGCACCGGCGCTTCGATGATGTTTTCCAGGGCGGTCATGTGCGNNAGGTTGAAGTGCTGGAACACCATCGACAGCCGCGAGCGCATGCGCTGCAACTGCTTGGGATCGGCGGCCTTGAGCGCGCCGTCCTTGTTCGCCACCAGCTTGAGCTCTTCGTTGTTCAGCAGGATCTTGCCGGCGTGGGGCTGCTCCAGCAGGTTGATGCAGCGCAGGAAGGTACTTTTGCCCGAGCCGCTGGAGCCGATGATGCTGATCACGTCGCCGGCCTTGGCGGCCAGGGAAACGCCCTTGAGCACTTCATGGCTGCCGTAGCGTTTGTGCAGGTCCTGGATTTCGAGTTTGTACATGCTGTCGGTTCTCACAAGGCCCGGGCGCGGTCACACGCCCGGAGCGAATCAGTTAGCCGCGGGCTTAGCCCTTGCGCGGCGCCAGGTAGCCGAGCCAGCGGCGTTCGGCGAGCTTGAACAGGCGGACCAGGATGAAGGTCAGGCACAGGTAGAACACGCCGGCGGTGATATAGGCCTCGAACGGCAGGTAGTACTGGGCGTTGACGGTCCGTGCGGCACCGGTGATGTCGATCAGGGTGACGATGGAGGCCAGGCTGGTGGTCTGCAGCATCATGATCACTTCGTTGCTGTACTGCGGCAGCGCACGGCGCAGGGCCGACGGCAGGAGGATGCGGCGATACATCTTGTAGCGCGACATGCCCACCGCCTTGGCCGCCTCGATCTCGCCATGGGGCGTGGCCTTGAGGCTGCCGGCGATGATTTCCGCGGTGTAGGCGCTGGTGTTGATGGCGAAGGCCAGGCAGGCGCAGAAAGTCGCGCTGGACAGCCAGGGCCACAGGAAGCTCTCGCGCACCGCCTCGAACTGGGCCAGGCCGTAGTAGATCAGGAACAGCTGGACCAGCATCGGCGTGCCGCGGATGACGTAGGTGTAGAGCCAGGCGGCGAAGTTCACCACCGGCTGTTTCGACACCCGCATCAGGCCCAGGGGAATCGCACTGAGCAGACCGAAGAACAGGGAAATCGCCAGCAGCTTGAGCGTGGTCAGCAGGCCGCCGAGGTAGAGCGGCAGGGCTTCCCAGATGACGTTGTAGTCGAAAATCATAGTTCAGCCGCCTTTACGCCAACCGAGTAGCGCTTTTCCAGGTAACGCAGGGCCAGCAGCGAGACGCTGGTGATCACCAGGTACATCGCGGCTACCGCCAGGAAGAAGGTGAAAGGCTCGCGGGTGGCGTCGGCCGCCTGCTTGGCCTTGAACATCATGTCCTGCAGACCCACCACCGAAATCAGCGCGGTGGCCTTGGTCAAAACCAGCCAGTTGTTGGTGAAGCCCGGAATCGCCAGGCGGATCATCTGCGGCACCAGCACGCGGAAGAACACCTGCACGTTGCTCATGCCGTAGGCCATGCCGGCCTCGGCCTGGCCCTTGGGGATCGCCATGAAGGCGCCACGGAAGGTTTCCGAGAGGTACGCACCGAAGATGAAGCCTAGGGTGCCGATACCCGCGACCAGCGGATTGAGGTCGATGTAATCGTCGTAGCCCACCAGCGGGGCGACGCGATTGAGGATGTCCTGGCCGCCATAGAAGATCAGCAGGATCAGAACCAGATCGGGAATGCCGCGGATCACCGTGGCATACAGATCGCCGAGCCAGGCCAGCCAGCGCACCGGCGACAGGCGCAGGGCCACGCCGATCAGGCCAAGCACGATGGCCAGGGCCATGGACGACAAGGCGAGCTGTAGCGTCAGCCACGCTCCATCGAGGATGACTGCCCCGTAGCCTTTCAACATGATGAGGTCCTCGACCTTAGGGATGAAAAAATGGTGCAAGCCTCAGCGCTTCTGCTGCTTGCACCATTGAACAGGTGACACGACGACGGTTAGTTGGTTTCCGGGCCGTAGATATCGAAGTTGAAGTACTTGTCCTGGATTTCCTTGTACTTGCCGCTGGCACGGATGCCGTCGATGGCGGCGTTGATGCGCTCCAGGTTTTCCTTGTCACCCTTGCGTACGGCGATGCCGATGCCGTCGCCGAAGTACTTGGCGTCGGTGAAGGCCGGACCGGTGAAGGCGTAGCCCTTGCCGGAGTCGGTCTTCAGGAAGCCGTCTTCCAGCAGCGTAGCGTCAGCCACGGTGCCGTCCAGGCGGCCGGCGGTGATGTCCAGGTAGATTTCGTTCTGGGTGCCATAAGGAACGATGGTCGCGCCTTTCGGAGCCAGGACTTCCTTGGCGAAGCGGTCGTGGATCGAGCCGCGCTGCACGCCGATCTTCTTGCCTTGCAGTTCGCTCAGGCCGTCGCTGACAGCGGTGCCTTCCTTCATCACCAGACGGGCCGGGGTCAGGTAGTAGCGCTTGGTGAAATCGACGGATTTCTTGCGATCGTCGGTGATCGACATGGACGACAGGATGGCGTCGATCTTGCGCACCTTGAGCGCCGGAATCAGGCCGTCGAACTCTTGCTCGACCCAGGTGCACTTCACTTTCATCTGCTCGCAGAGGGCGTTGCCGATGTCGTAGTCGAAGCCGACGATGCTGCCGTCGGGTGCTTTCGAGGCAAAGGGTGGGTAGGCGGCTTCGATGCCGATGCGCAGTGGTTTTTCGTCCGCCACGGAAACCAGGGAAAACACGGACAGCGCCAGTGCGCCAAGCAATGCGAGTTTCTTCATCTGGGAACTCCAATCGGTAAAGGGCAATGCCAGGCAGTACGACTGCCCACTATGCGAATGAGTACAACGCAGAGCTGCGCGGGACCAGACCACCGGTCAGGTGTCACGAGCGAGTGATCGGCATTTTAACGACAGCTCGGAAGCCGATATTTCTTCAAAGCGACAAGTAGTTACAGAAGCCTTTGAAGAGCGGCCGGGAGATATTGACAGCTTCGGAGGAATATGCAAAAGCGGAAAACAAATAACCCATGACTGAAGCAATAACCGGGCCCATTATTGGCAAACCCTTGTATTACGGCAAGCCCAGCCGTTTGGGTGTCGGAAATTTCATCTGCCCTCGCACCATTCCCGTGCGAATCCGTTTCCTAATGCCCCGTTTTCGTACGAAAGCGATGAAGGAAAGGTTACCGATGAAAGTCGAAGTAACAAAAAAGCCCAAGGCCCCGTAAGCATATCGCCTACGGGGCCTTGGGCTGATTTCTCTCATTTTTTGTGTTGACCACAGGATCTGTGGTCAACGCGGTCACTGTGGGAGCTGGCTTGCCAGCGATGAGGCCATCAGCACCTCCTCAAAGCATCAAGCCACATTCATGGTCTTGTGCGTCTCCACCAGATGCGCCACCACACCCGGGTCGGCCAGGGTGGAGATATCGCCCAGTGCGTCGTACTCCGCCGTGGCGATCTTGCGCAGGATACGGCGCATGATCTTGCCCGAACGGGTCTTCGGCAGCCCCGGGGCCCACTGGATGACATCCGGCGAGGCGATCGGGCCGATTTCCTTGCGCACCCAGTTCTTCAGTTCGATACGCAGCGCTTCGCTCGGCTCCTCGCCACCGTTGAGGGTGACGTAGACATAGATGCCCTGTCCCTTGATGTCGTGCGGCACGCCAACCACCGCCGCCTCGGCGACTTTCGGGTGGGCGACCATGGCGCTTTCAATCTCGGCGGTACCCATGCGGTGCCCGGAAACGTTGAGTACGTCATCCACGCGACCGGTGATCCAGTAGTAGCCGTCTTCATCGCGACGGGCGCCATCACCGGTGAAGTACATGCCGCGGAAGGTCTTGAAGTAGGTGTCGACGAAGCGGTCGTGGTCGCCGTACAGCGAACGCGCCTGACCCGGCCAGGAATCGAGGATCACCAGGTTGCCCTCGGCGGCACCCTCGATCAGGTTGCCCAGGTTATCCACAAGCGCCGGTACCACGCCGAAGAACGGACGGGTCGCGGAACCCGGTTTCAGGGCGGTCGCACCAGGCAGCGGGCTGATCAGGATGCCGCCGGTCTCGGTCTGCCACCAGGTGTCGACGATCGGGCAACGCTCCTTGCCGACGGTCTGGTGGTACCAGTTCCAGGCTTCGGGGTTGATCGGCTCGCCCACCGAACCCAGCAGGCGCAAGCTGGAGCCATCAGCACCGGCAACGGCGGCCTGACCTTCGGCCATCATGGCGCGAATGGCGGTCGGTGCGGTGTAGAGGACGTTGACCTTGTGCTTGTCGACGATCTTCGACACGCGGGTAATGTCCGGATAGTTCGGCACGCCCTCGAACAGCAGGGTGGTCGCGCCGTTGGCCAGCGGGCCGTAGACGATGTAGCTGTGACCGGTGACCCAGCCGACGTCGGCGGTGCACCAGTAGATTTCGCCCGGGCGATAGTCGAACACGCGCTCGTGGGTCATCGCCGCGTAGACCAGGTAACCGCCGGTGGTGTGCAGCACGCCCTTCGGCTTGCCGGTGGAACCGGAGGTGTAGAGGATGAACAGCGCTTCCTCGGCGCCCATTTCCTTCGGCGCGCAGACGCTGCCGGCGACTTTCATCAGGTCTTCGTACCAGATGTCACGGTGCTGGTTCCACTTGATGTCGGAACCGGTGCGCTTGCACACGATGACTTTCTGGATGCTGTTGGTTTCCGGGTTGGTCAGGGCGTCGTCGACGTTGGCCTTCAGCGGGGTACGACGGCCGCCACGCAGGCCTTCGTCAGCGGTGATCACCACCTTGGATTTGCAGTCGATGATGCGGCCGGCCAGGGCTTCCGGGGAGAAGCCGCCGAAGACCACCGAGTGGATTGCGCCGATACGGGCACAGGCCAGCATGGCGACCACGGCCTCGGGGATCATCGGCATGTAGATGGTTACCACGTCGCCGCGGTGCACGTCCTGACCACGCAGGGCGTTGGCGAATTTGCAGACCTGCTCGTGCAGTTCACGGTAGGTGATGTTGCGGTGTTCGGAAGGATCGTCGCCTTCCCAGATGATTGCGAGCTGATCGCCGCGCTCTTCCAGATGACGGTCAAGGCAGTTGTAGGAAACGTTCAGGGTGCCGTCGGCGAACCACTTGATGTCGACATGGTGGTCGTCGAAGGAGGTCTGCTTGACCTTGGTGAAGGGCTTGATCCAGTCGAGGCGCTGAGCCTGCTCACGCCAGAAGCCGTCCGGGTTGATCACCGACTTCTGATACATGGCTTTGTAGGTGGCCTCATCGGTCAGGGTATTCGCCGCAACCTCGGGACGAACAGGGTACAGGGAAGCCGCACTCATCTTTGTTACCTCGGTGTAATAGTTGTTTTTGTATGACCTCGTTTTAACTGTACCAGAGCCCTTCGGGCCATTCGACGTTGGTAGTAACAGCATGGTCTTTTTGCCACGTCTGGCAGAAAAGCCGCTCTGGAACGGGCGTTCCGCACTACCCACGGAAAACCGCGACGGGTTTTCGCAACGATTGTTACGGATTCCGCCAACAGTGTTTATCAAAACATCGACTGTTTCAGTTTGATGTCGCCCCCTAAAATTCACCTCGCCAGCAACGGCAACGAGATTAACTTCAGGTAACAGCCCCCACGAAGGCACGTTAATCCCGGGATAACTTTCCGCTTTTACTTTGCTGCAACGTAGCGCCACAAGCGCTACGCCCCCTTATTCGACCTAGAACAGGTGATTTGAAGATGAAAGCTTTACTGGTTTTGGTACTCGGTAGTGTTTGCGGCGTGGCCATGGCCGACGACCTGGCAAATAACGGCGCCGAGCAGATTCCGGTTGAACAGTACAGTTACTCGCAGCACCTGGATATCGCCAAAGTCCTGTCCATGAGCGAGATCCCGAACGTCTGCGAAGTGGTTCCGGCACGCATGACCTATGAAGACTCCAAGGGCCAGAAGCACATCCTCGAATACCGCGTCATGGGTAACGGCTGCTCCAACGGCTAACTTTCTCTTCGTGGCTGCAGCGCCTCTTTGCGATTAATAAGAGGCGCCACGCCCGACATAATGTTCTCTTAACTTTTCAACTATTCAACCGACTTGCCAACTGCATAATCACGCAACTTGTTGGCAATGGTCGTATGGGAAACGCCAAGACGTTTTCCCAATGCCCGGCTGGTTGGATATTCACCCTGCAGTGCCTCAAGTACCGCTTTCTCGAAACGCCCGACAATCTGCGCCAGGTCGCCTTCCAGGGAGAACTCGCCCAGGGGTTGGCGCGCGCCGTAGTCCGGCAGGCGAATGTGCTCGGCCTTGACCACCCCGCCATCGCACAGCGACACGGCCTGGAACAACACGTTCTCCAGTTGCCGCACGTTGCCCGGCCAGTGGTACTGGCTCAG
>DQAA01000333.1:453-3158 GCA_003523465.1 Pseudomonas sp. | reverse complement strand
ACGCCGAGCCCCAGGGCCAGGCAGGTTGGCAGCAGGCGCTCCAGCAGCAAGCGCCAGAGATGGTTGTACTTGCGCGGGTCGAGGCGCGCCGGCAGGTCCATCACCAGTCGCGCCTCGCTATCGCTGAAGGGCACGTAGAAGGTCGGCGTTCCGCCGGGCCGGCCGACGGACCAGTCCAGGGTCCGCATGAAATGCAGCTTCTTNNGACCGGTCATGCTGCCCCACCACCGCTGCCCACACCCCTTCCCGCTCGCGCAGGCTGCGCAGGAATTCATCCACGCCTGGGGTGCCGTCCTGGTTCCAGGCGGCTTCGGCCTCGGCGGCGTAGTCGGACAGAATCTGCTGGGTCGCGACGGGCAGCTTGGCGGTCGCGGTTTCCAGGCGCTCGCTGACGTCCACATGCAGGCTGATGATCAACAGGCTCAGCAGCGCGATGCCGCCTACCAGTTTCCACAGCAGCGAATGGCGGTCGGGCAGGTTCATGGGGTCACGCGCTTGAGCACGTAGCCGGCGCCACGCACCGTCTCTACCCGCCCGGCGCTGTAGCCGATGCCCTGCAACTTGCGACGGATATGGCTGACGTGCATGTCGAGGCTGCGGTCGTGGATCGAATAGGCGCGGTGCAGGGCCTGCTGATAGAGGAACGTCTTGCTCAGCACCTCGTTGGGCGAATGCAGCAGGGTTTCGAGGATGCGGTACTCGGTGCTGGTCAGGTCGGCCCAGGTGCCGTTGTTGCACACGTCGCTGCGCACCGGGTCGAAGGTCAGGCCGAGCGCCTGGCCCAGCTCCTCATGTTCCTCATGCCCCTTGCGCTCGGCCCGCTCATAGGCCACGCGGCGCAGGATCGCATCGATGCGCACGTCCATCTCGCCCATGCTGAAGGGCTTGGGCAGGTAATCGTCGGCGCCCTGGCTGAAGCCGACGATCCGGTCCTGCTCGGCGCCCAATGCCGACATCAGGATCACCGGCACCCGCTGGCGCCGGCGTAGTTCGGCGAGCATGTCCAGGCCATTGCTGTCGGGCAGGAGGATATCCAGCAACACCAGGTCGAACCCGCCGTCGCGCACCAGCGCCGCCACATCCTTTGCGTCATGGCGCACGGTCACGGCAAAGCCGCGCTGGCCCAGATGGCTGTCTATATGGGCGGCCAGCAACGGATCGTCCTCGATGGCGAGGATCCGGACCGGGGCACGGGGAGCGGGGGCGGGTTGCATGGGGCACCTTGCGAATGAGAACGGTTCTTTGTCGCGCATTCTGACGAAAGATGGGGAAGATGCCCATAGGTGTTTGTGGGATGGGGGCTGACCCATGAAAGGCCAGGAGAAATCGTAGTGCTCGTGGGAGCGGGCTCACCCGCTCCCGGATATCCTTGGCAATCGATGAGCGGAGGGTCGCTTTATACGAGCCGAGCGCGCGAACTCAAAACTCCCACTTGCTCGTCACCATGACATTCCGCGGCTCCCCATAGCTCCCGCTATAGAAGTTCTCATCCAGCGAACTCACATACTTCTCATCCAGCAGATTGTTCACCGTCGCCGTGGCCGACCACTGCGGCGTGAGTTGATAGCGGGCCATCAACCCTACCGTCGCGTAGTCATCCTGCTTGTAGGTCGAGGCCGATGGCAGCATCCAGCTGTCGGATGTGAAGTGGATGCTACTCTGCCAGTTGACCCCGCCACCGATGGTCAGGCGCTCCAGCGCACCGGGCATGCGGTAGGTGGTCCAGAGCTTGAAGATATCCAGCGGCACAATGCTCTTGATCCGCTCGCCATCGCTGTCCTCGACCCGGGAGTGACTGTAGCTGGCGTCGATGTTCCAGCCCGGCAGGATCTCTCCGCTGATTTCCAGGTCAAGGCCGCGTGTGGTGGTTTTCTTCGGCGCGTAGGCAGTGTCGTAGTCAGTGCCGATGATGATGCCGTCGGCAACGTTGTCGTTCTCCAGCTTGACCTCGAACAAGGCGATGGAGGTGTTCAGGCGACCGTCGAAGTACTCGCCCTTGAGGCCGATTTCGTAGTTGTCGCCCTCCCGCGGGTCGAGCAGCTTGCCGTTGCGGTCCTTGTAGGTCTGCGGCTTGAAGATACTGGTGTAGCTGGCGTAGACCGAGTGGTTGTCATCGAGGTCGTAGACCACGCCGGCATAGGGCGTGACCTCGCCGCTGACGCGCACGGCGTCATCCGTGTTGAGGCGAACCATGGCCGGGACGTTGTAGTGATAGCTGGCGCGGTACTTGTAGTTGCTCACCCGCGCGCCGAGGATCAACGAGAGGTCGTCGGTGGGCTTGAGCCGGGTGGCGAGGTAGGCGCCGTTCTGGCTTTGCTCGAGGTTGTCGTCCTCGCGATTGAGGGTGTAGGTCGGGCGCGGAGCACGGTTGTCCCAGGTCCAGATGTTCACCGGTTTGCCGCTGACCAGGTTGTCGCTGCCACCTGAGGCGGTGAGGTTGCCGAAGCCGTTGCGGCGGTTCTCGTAGTCCTGGTAATTGAAACCCATGACCAGCTCGTGCTCGCGGCCGAAAGCCTGGAACGGCCCCGAAAGCATCAGGTCGACACCCTTCTGTTTCTGCCAGTTCTCGCCTTTGGTGGCGGTGTATTTCAAACCGCTTCCGGTGGCCGGGTCGACGAAGCCGGTAGAGGTGCCGGCGATCACCGAGTCATAGTCACGGGTGCCGTAGAGGTAGCTGGTGGAGAGCTTCAGGCTCCAGTCGTTGG
>DQAA01000333.1:0-406 GCA_003523465.1 Pseudomonas sp. | reverse complement strand
GCAGCTTGTTGCCGTAGCGGTCGAGCACCGGCAGCCCAGTGGTGGAGAAGCCGCGCGGGTCGTTGTTGAGGTAGTCGGCGCCGATGGTAAGCAGGGTGTCGTCGCTCAGGTCGAACTCGCTGATGCCGTAGACGATGGTCTTTTCCTGCTGCAGATGGTCGGTGAAGCTGTTGGCCTGCTGATAGGCCGCCACCGNNGCCCTGCCCCGCACATTGCCACTCTCGGTCAACGGGCCCGAGACATCCACCTCGCCGCGGTACAGATCCCACGAGCCCAGGCCGCCGCTGACATAGCCCTTGAAGGTGTCGGTCGGGCGCTTGCGCACGAGATTCACGGTACCGGACGGATCCCCCGCGCCGCTGAGCAGGCCGGTGGCGCCGCGCACCACTTCGACCCGGTCGTAGAT
>DQAA01000621.1 GCA_003523465.1 Pseudomonas sp. | reverse complement strand
CCGCACCGCAGCGATGAGGCCCTAAAGAGCGCTACATCATCAGCCCTTGGCCGCCCGCGCCGCATGCAGCTTCTTGTAGCTGTCGATCAGCCGCAGATGCCGGTCCAGGCCTTCCAGCTTCATGCTGGTCGGGGTCAGGCCATGGAAGCGCACGCTGCCTTCCACCGACGCCATGACCGCGTCCATCCGCGGATTGCCGAACATGCGACGGAAGTTGACCTCGTAGTCGGCCATGTCCAGGTCGCTGTCCAGCTCCACTTCCAGCACTACGTTCAGGGCCTGATAGAACAGCCCGCGTTCGACGGTGTTGTCGTTGTACTGCAGGAACATCTCCACCAGTTCCTTGGCATCGTCGAACTTCTTCAACGCTACCTGGATCAGGATCTTCAGCTCCAGCACGGTCAACTGGCCCCACACCGTGTTGTCGTCGAACTCGACGCCGATCAGGGTCTTGATCTCGGTGTACTCGTCCAGCTCCGATTCCAGCAGGCGCTCGAGCAGGCTTTCCAGGGCGTCATCGTCGAGGCTGTGCAGGTTGAGGATGTCCTCGCGGAAGAACAGCGCCTTGTTGGTGTTGTCCCAGACCAGGTCGTCCACCGGGTAGATTTCCGAGTAGCCCGGCACCAGNNATGCGGCAGGCCGGGGCGCCGAGGTGGTCGTAGGTGGCCATGTAGACCTCCTTGCCCATGCCTTCGAGGATGCCGAACAGGGTCGCGGCTTCCTCGGCGTTGGAGTCTTCGCCCTGGCCGGAGAAGTCCCACTCGACGAACTCGAAATCGGACTTGGCACTGAAGAACCGCCACGACACCACGCCGCTGGAATCGATGAAGTGCTCGACGAAGTTGTTCGGCTCCATCAGCGCATGGCTTTCGAAAGTCGGCTGCGGCAGGTCGTTGAGGCCCTCGAAGCTGCGGCCCTGGAGCAGTTCGGTAAGGCTGCGCTCCAGCGCTACCTCGAAGCTCGGGTGAGCGCCGAAGGAGGCGAACACGCCGCCGGTGCGCGGGTTCATCAGGGTCACGCACATCACCGGGAATTCACCGCCCAGGGAGGCGTCCTTGACCAGTACCGGGAAGCCTTGCTCTTCCAGGCCCTGGATGCCGGCGAGGATGCCAGGGTACTTGGCGATCACTTCCTGCGGCACGTCCGGCAGGGCCAGCTCGCCTTCGAGGATCTCGCGTTTCACCGCGCGCTCGAAGATCTCCGACAGACACTGCACCTGGGCTTCGACCAGGGTGTTGCCGGCGCTCATGCCGTTGCTCAGGTAGAGGTTCTCGATCAGGTTCGACGGGAAGTACACCACCTCGCCGTCGGACTGGCGCACGTAGGGCAGCGAGCAGATGCCGCGCTCGATATTGCCCGAGTTGGTGTCGTACAGGTGCGAGCCGAGCAGCTCGCCGTCCGGGTTGTAGATTGCCAGGCAGTATTCGTCGAGCAGTTCCTTCGGCAGGGCGTCCTTGCGCCCCGGCTTGAACCAGCGCTCGTTCGGGTAATGCACGAACTCGGCGTTGGCGATCTCCTCGCCCCAGAACTGGTCGTTGTAGAAGAAGTTGCAGTTCAGCCGCTCGATGAACTCGCCCAGGGCCGAGGCCAGCGCGCTTTCCTTGCTCGAGCCCTTGCCGTTGGTGAAACACATCGGCGACTGCGCATCGCGGATATGCAGGGACCAGACGTTGGGCACGATGTTGCGCCACGAGGCGATCTCGATCTTCATGCCCAGGCCCGCGAGGATCTCCGACATGTTGGCGATGGTCTGCTCCAGCGGCAGGTCCTTGCCCGGAATCACGGTGCGGGTCTGGCCATCCAGCCCCGGCATCAGTAGGGCCTGGGCGTCGGCGTCGAGGTTTTCCACCTCTTCGATGATGAACTCGGGGCCGGTCTGCACCACCTTCTTCACGGTGCAGCGGTCGATGGAGCGGAGGATGCCCAGGCGGTCCTTCTTGGAGATATCCGCAGGCAGTTCGACCTGGATCTTGAAGATCTGGTTGTAGCGGTTTTCCGGGTCGACGATGTTGTTCTGCGACAGGCGGATGTTATCGGTGGGGATATCGCGGGTCTGGCAGTACAGCTTGACGAAATAGGCCGCGCACAACGCCGAAGAGGCCAGGAAGTAGTCGAACGGCCCCGGTGCCGAGCCGTCGCCCTTGTAGCGGATGGGCTGATCGGCGATCACCGTGAAGTCGTCGAACTTGGCTTCGAGTCGGAGGTTGTCGAGAAAATTGACCTTGATTTCCATGCGGGTTCCGTAGCGGGCGAATCGATTTTGGCGGCCATTATCCGGGTTTTGGGGGGGAAGTCTTGTCCTTATTCAGCCAGGCAGCCGGGTGGTGCTGCGGTGGAATGCTTTGCGTGGAAAGCGATTCTTCCTTCGGCTCGCTTCCCGTCAGGCAATCAGCGGCTATTGTCCAGTGATGTCATCAAGCCACTGCGCAGGGAGCGATAATGAAAATTGCAAGCTGGCCAATCATTCTGTTGTTGCTGACGACAGTGATCGGGGGGTGCATGCCGCTGGGGCCGTTCAGGGTGAAGGAGGCAGGCCACCCGTCTTCTGATGTGCACTTCGTCGAGTTCGACGAGTTCGGTAATGCGTTCAACCTAAAACAGCTGGATGCAGCGGTGGCAGCGGCACGCCAGACCGCGGAAGACCACGGGAATGTCCTTGTCTACATTCATGGCTGGCATCACTCGGCGCGTGATGGCGATGGTGATGTGGCCAATTTCCAGGACATGGTCACGCGTATTTCCAAAGCGCCAAACGCCGGAAAAACCGTCGGAATATACGTTGGCTGGCGGGGTGACTCGATAGATTCGGACACACCCTTGATCGGCTGGAGCAGCTATCTGCTGACGTTCTGGGATCGTAAATCCACCGCACATAACATCGGTAATGGCGGTGGTGTCTCAGAGTTGCTACGTAAACTTTCTTACATTCGACAAAGTAGCCGTGACTCACGCCTTCTGATCATGGGGCACAGTTTCGGTGGCGCCATACTTTACTCCTCCGTCTCCCAAACTCTGGGGGATCAGATACGCCGTGATGCCGGCCTGGCAGGCAATTCTTCGCTGCCGTCCGTCGCAGACCTGACCCTATTGGTGAACCCCGCCTTCGAGGCGATGCGGATCAAGCCGTTGTTCGACCAGGCCAGAACCTATGAGTACCCTGACGGAGCCCGGCCAAGCCTGGTGGTGGTCACCACTGATGCCGATTGGGCGACAGGCATTACATTTCCTCTCGGCCGGTTAGTCGGCACGCTGTTTCAGGCGTATCCGGACGGCTACCATCGAAAGCTCGATAAAACTGCGGTAGGGCATTACAAACCCTATTTGACCCATCAGTTGGTAACTTCGGGGTGCACGCCAGAATCCCTGGGAGCCCTGTCTCGCGTGACTGATGAAAAATCGTCTCCAAACCTTTGCCTGCCTAATCCCNNCCCCGGCAGTAAGACTGCACCAGCCATGATGCTGACCCGGTGTGATCAACAGAAGCAGTGCCAGGAGATCATGAGGGATGATTTTCTGGAGCGCGGCCCTGTGAGCGAGGGGAAAATTCCCTATCGTTTTCCTATCGTCAACATTCGGACCAACGAAGCGATCATGGAAGGGCATAGCGATATCTGGAACGAAAACATGGAGAACTTCATCTATCAGCTGATGCTGGCCATCATCGACGGTTCCATACCTTTTCACGCGCCTGTCACCCAGTAAATCAGTCAGCAGCCCGGCGAGCCCGTATCCACGGCTCGCCGCCATCACCACCGGTAAGCCACGGCCCGGGTTTTCCAGCTAGAATCCGCGCTTGCGTCCATCCAGACAGGAGTCACCCCGTGCGGGTCCCATCCCTTGCGCGAACCCTGGTTCGCCTGCTGTTTTGCGGCCTTGCCGCGCTTTCGCCGGCGCTCGCCGGTGCCACCGATAGCCGCGGCGAGCTGGATACCGCACGTTTCCAGAGCCTGCCCCGCGCCACTTACCCGCTGGAGAACTTCTCCGAACGCTACCGCGCGACCCTGGAAATCGCCGAGCAGGACGATGTCTTCCGCCCCGGCATCATCAGCGTCTACGACAAGCAGGGCGGCCCGGCGCTGCTGCAGGTGAGTTCCGAGGAACTGGTGCTGGACCAGCAGCCCGGTTCCGAGGAAGTGCGGGCCAATATCCATGAGCTGCCCTATGGCGAGCAGAGCGTGCTGGTCTACCAGGATTTCAACCTCGACGGGATCAAGGACCTGGCCCTGATGGATGGCCAGTTCAGCTGCTATCACGGGCCGTCGTACCAGGTCTTCCTCGGTACTGCCGACGGGTTCCGTCACAGCGAGTCCTTCACCCGCCTGGCCCAGGAGTATTGCGGGCTGTTCTCGGTGGACGAGCAGGCCCGGGAGGTCAATACCTTCACCAAGGATGGTTGCTGCTGGCACGAGTCCAGCACCTTTGCCCTGGTGAACGGCGAACCGGAGCTCAAGGTCCGCGCCTCGGTGGGGCAGAACGATCCTTCCGGGCTGATCGTCGAAACCCTCGAAGAGAACCGCAACGGCAAGCTGGTCAGCAGCGTTCACCGCTACTGGAACAGCGACAACCCGCCCGAGGTGCTGCTGTCGTTCCGCCTGGCCCCGGCGGGCAAGCGCATCGTGCTGTTCAAGAGCCCGAACGATGGCAAGCCGGCCTATGTTGCGCTGGACAAGGGCGACGAGGCGGTCCTGCTGTATCCGGAAAAGGACGGCGAGGGTATCGAGCAGGACGGCCAGGGCGTGAGCTTCGTGCGCGGCGACACCACCTACCGCATCCTCGCCGACGAGCAGGGCAAGCCGCTGAAGATGCAGGTGGAAGTGAAGGGCAAGGTCACCGACCTCAAGCTGATGCCGGGTGGGGTGGAAGGGTCGCTGGACAAGGTGGTGGCGGCTTTGACGGAGGCTGGCTGAAGGCTTCTGCTAGCTTCTCTGGCCTCATCGCTGGCAAGCCAGCTCCCACAGGGACCGCGTGCACCGCGAAACCTGTGGGAGCTGCGGTTCGGCGCCCCGACTTGCCAGCGATGAGGCCATAAGCCCCACCACAAATCCTGCATCAGTAGGCGTAGCGCAACGTCGTCATGAAGTTGCGTGGTGCGCCATACAGCCCGGCCGCCGTGGTCGTCAGGTACTCCTTGTCGAACAGGTTGTTGACGTTGACCGTGGCCTTGAGGTCGCGGGTGAAGTCATAGCCGCCGACCAGCCCCACCAGGGCATAGGCCTTCTGCTCGAACTTCGCCGACGGGTCGTCGATGCTGTACCAGTCCTCGTCGCTCGGCTTGAAGAAGCTGGAACTCTGCCAGTAGACATTCCCGCCCAGCGTAACCTTGTGCCAATCCCCCGGCAGGCGGTAGTGGGTTGCCAGCTTGACCAGATGCTGCGGCTGGTTGGTCGCGACGCGCTGGTCATCGGCGTTGTGGGACTCGGCGAAGGTGTAGCCGGCCATCACCTGCAGGTCCTTCATCAGTTCGCCGTTGAGCTCCAGCTCGACGCCACGAGTGGTGACCCCTTGCTCGGCCCGGTAGGCGCTGCCGCCACTGGGCGTGGTGCCGCCGGTGAGGACGGCGAAGTTGTCCTGCTTGAGCTCGAACAGGGCCAGGCTGGCATTCAGGCGGTTGTCCAGATAGGCGCCCTTGATGCCGAGCTCGCGGCTTTCGCCGGTGAGCGGGTCGATGGGCTTGCCGTCCGGGCCGAGGCTGTAGGCCTGCGGTTTGAAAATGTCGGTGTAGCTGGCATAGACGGTGTGGTTCGCGTCCAGGTCATAGGTGATGCCGGCGTACGGCACGATTTCGCTGGAGTTGGTGGCGCTGGCCGGGAGCCGGCGGCCGATGGCGTTGATGGTGTCGATATCCCATTTGTAATCGACGATCCGCGCGCCGAGGATCACCGCCAGCGCGTCGGTCGGCTTGAGGATGGTGGCCGCGAAGCCGACCTTCTGCCGCGCTTCGATATCGAAGGTCGACCACCATTCGAAGTCACGCGGCGTATCGCCGTAGCCGTCCCACAGGAACACATTGTCGATGACCCCGTTGGTCACGCCGTCGTCGCGCTTGGAGGTGGATCGGGTGTGGGCGATGCTGTAGCCGAACACCGCCTCATGGGTCCGTCCGCCCAGTGAGAAGGGGCCGCGGGCATAGAGGTCCAGGCCTTTTTCTTTGCTGGTGGTATCGAACCGGCTGGCGGTGCCGTTGTTGTTCACGTAGCCGCTGGCCGGGTCGATGTTGCCGCCGATGAAGCCGTGGGAAATGCTCCCGTCGGCCTGGATGGCCTCGCTGCTGATGCCCGAGATCAGCTCGCGGGAACGGTAGTCGCGGCTGCTGATGACACCCTTGAGCACCCAGTCGTTGTCGAAGCTGTGCGCCAGTTCCATGAAGGCGCGCTGGGTTTCCTGGTTGCGCCAGGTCCAGCGGTCGGCGGCGTTGGTGTCACGGTCGAAGCTGACCGTGCGGCCGTCGANNGAAGGGCGCCGGTGGTGCTGCCGTTGTCGTAGTTCTTCTGCACGTCGTAGCCGACCGTGAACAGGGTGCTGTCGCTGAGGTCGGTCTCCAGCACGCCGTAGAAAGTGTTCTGTTCGCCGGTCAGGTAGTTGACGTAGCTGTGCTGGGACTGGGTGCCGGCGACCATGCGCCCGCGCACGTTGCCG
>DQAA01000041.1 GCA_003523465.1 Pseudomonas sp. | reverse complement strand
CTGGCCGACGAGGCCACGCCGGTCAAGGTCGCTCGCGGACCATGGCGCAGCGTAGGCCGTCTGGCCGTCGCAGCCTCGGTCACCCTGGCAGTGCTGGCAGGTGTACGCCTGTACAACCAGGACGAAATCACCGGTGCGCAACTGGCTGCACAGCAACCGGTCCAGCAAGGCCTGGCGACTCCGCAGGTCCAGGGCCCGGCAGTTCTGGCAGGCTACAGTGAAAGCTCCGAGCAGGCTCCAGGCCCGATGGCCAACGGCGTGCTGCAGGGTCAAAGCGGCTGGCAGGACGAACGTCTGCCTGGCTACCTGCGCCAACATGCCCAGGAAGCTGCCGTAAAAGGCACTGAAAGCGCGCTGCCATACGCTCGTGCAGCCAGCCTGGAAAACCGCTAAGGGCTCTAAAACCTAAGGAGGATCATGCGCGCGCTACCTCTCATACCGCTCTTGCTCAGCGGCTGCCTGACCTTGCCGGCCAACGCCGCCAACTCGTCGACAGACGCCGCTGACTGGCTCAACCGCCTGGCCAGGGCCGAGCAGGAGCAGAGTTACCAGGGCACTTTCGTTTACGAACGCAATGGCAGTTTTTCCACCCACGATATCTGGCATCGCGTCCAGAACGGCAAAGTCAGCGAGCGGCTCCTGCAGCTCGATGGCCCGGCCCAGGAAGTCGTGCGCGTGGATGGCCAGACACAGTGCGTGAGCGGGGCCCTGGTCGCTGGAGTAGGCAATGCGACCCAGTCGTCGGCGCGAGTGCTTGACCCTTTGAAGTTGATGAGCTGGTATGACCTGAGTGTCGCCGGGCAATCCCGGGTCGCTGGGCGCGATGTAGTGATCGTTACCCTGCGTCCACGTGACCAGCACCGGTACGCCTTCGAGCTGCACCTGGACAAGGAAACCGCCCTGCCGCTGAAATCCTTGCTGATCAACGACAAGGAACAGCTGCTGGAGCGATTCCAGTTCACCCGTCTGGATACCCGTGACATTCCCGCCGATGCCGACCTCAAGGCCAGTGCCAACTGCCGTCCGGTGGCCCAGGCGACCGGTCAGCTGCAGGAGGCGGTTGCCGGCTGGCGTTCGGAGTGGCTGCCGCCTGGCTTCGAGCTGGTCAACAGCAGCGTGCGCAAGGATGCCGACGGCAAGCACAGCGTCAGCAGCCTGATGTACGACGATGGCCTGGCGCGGTTCTCGGTGTTCCTGGAGGCCCTGGAGGGCGGTGGTGGTCTGGATACCCGTACCCAGCTGGGTCCGACCGTCGCGGTATCGCGGCAATTGACCACGCCGAAGGGCGAAGTGATGGTAACGGTGGTGGGGGAGATCCCTATCGGTACCGCTGAGCACGTGGCCTTGTCGATGCGCCCACAGGACGCACAGGCAAGTCAGTAACGATTCTGGAGTTGCACGCGTACATGGACGACAAAGGATGAAAGGCATGTCCCAGAGCCGCTGAAATGATTGGTAAGCCTTCCAGTTTGCAAATCGACCCAGTTTTTCCTATAGGTCAGACCCCTGCGGGTCTGGCCTTTTCTGCTGTTGCCGCATCAAGAAAAGCCGATGTTCCAGGCCTGGTCGCAACCTTCGGGTTGCCTCCGGGCCTTTTTCATTGGCAGGTCCCTACTGCTTAACCACGCTCGTTGTGACGGGAGCCGTATGTCAACACCACGCTTGAAATCCTACCTATCGCTGTTCGCCGCCGTGTTCATGCTCGGCCAGATGGCGACCGCTCAAGCCGAAGCCCTGCCGGACTTCACCACCCTGGTCGAGCAGGCCTCGCCGGCGGTGGTGAACATCAGTACCAAGCAGAAGCTGCCGGATCGCAAATACGCCACCGGACAGATGCCCGACCTTGAAGGCCTGCCGCCGATGTTCCGCGAGTTCTTCGAGCGCAGCATCCCGCAGCAGCCGCGCAACCCCCGTGGCGATCGCCAACGCGAGGCGCAGTCGCTGGGATCGGGCTTCATCATTTCCGATGACGGCTACGTGCTTACCAACAACCACGTGATCGCCGACGCCGACGAAATCATCGTCCGCCTGTCCGACCGCAGCGAGCTGCAGGCCAAGCTGGTCGGCACCGACCCGCGTACCGACGTGGCCCTGCTCAAGGTCGATGGCAAGAACCTGCCGACGGTGAAACTGGGCGATTCGTCCAAGCTGAAAGTCGGTGAGTGGGTACTGGCCATCGGTTCGCCGTTCGGCTTCGACCACTCGGTGACCAAGGGCATCGTCAGCGCCAAGGGCCGCACCCTGCCCAACGACACCTACGTGCCGTTCATCCAGACCGACGTGGCGATCAACCCGGGCAACTCCGGTGGCCCGCTGTTCAACATGAACGGCGAAGTGGTCGGCATCAACTCGCAGATCTTCACCCGCTCCGGTGGCTTCATGGGGCTGTCGTTCGCCATTCCGATCGACGTGGCGCTGGACGTCTCCAACCAGTTGAAGAAAGACGGCAAGGTCAGCCGTGGCTGGCTGGGCGTGGTGATCCAGGAGGTCAACAAGGACCTGGCTGAATCCTTCGGCCTGGACAAACCGGCCGGTGCCCTGGTCGCCCAGGTGCTGGAAAACGGCCCGGCAGCCAAGAGCGGCCTGCAGGTGGGTGACGTGATCCTCAGCATGAACGGCCAGCCGATCGTCATGTCCGCCGACCTGCCACACCTGGTGGGTGGTCTGAAGGATGGCGCCAAGGCCAAGCTGGAAATCATCCGCAACGGCAAGCGCCAGGACCTCGACGTCACCATCGGCGCACTGCCGGATGACGACCAGGAAGTCACCACCACCCCGGGCGGCAGCGTCGAGCGCAGCAGCAACCGTCTGGGTGTGAGCGTGTCGGACCTGACCGCCGAACAGAAGAAAACCCTCGAACTGCAGGGCGGCGTGGTCATCAAGGATGTCCAGGACGGCCCGGCGGCCCTGATCGGCCTGCGTCCGGGTGACGTGATCAGCCACCTGAACAACCAGGCGATCGCCTCGGCCAAGCAGTTCACTGAGATCGCCAAGGAACTGCCGAAGAACCGTTCGGTATCCATGCGCGTTCTGCGCCAGGGTCGCGCCAGCTTCATCACGTTCAAGCTGGCTGAATAAGCACTAGCGAGAACAAAAAAGGGCAGCCTCGCGCTGCCCTTTTTCATGGGTGCAAATTCTTCATTTCGCACCCCGTTGAATTCATTGGAATTCCCCTCGCCCTCGGGGCGTACCTGATATTTCTGTCAGTTGTGCGACCTATGCGTCTGGCTCTTCAATCGGCTCAACCTCATCCGTGCCTGCGGGCACGTCCATCGGGTTGGACATGATCTGGAGAGCACCCATGACAATCGACAAAAGCAACGACGAGCAACCCCTTGCCGTCACCGTTAGCGGCAAAAGCAGCTTGCCTGCGCAGCTCCAGCGCTATAACCGCAAGGTCCAGGCCTGGGTGGCCGCCAAGGGTGGGGCGCTGCAGACCCTCGATCCGATCTGGATCCCCGGCATGATCGAGCCGGTGTACACCGATGGCGCCGTTGGCGGTGTCAACGACAACATGATCAACGACAACGTCGGCGGGCTCCTGATCATCATCCAGGCCTACCAGAACATGGGCGCCGGTGACTGGATCAGGGTGTACTGGGGGGACGACAGCTCGCCGGTGGCTGCCGACTCGGTCAAGCCCTACCAGGTGGACAAGGACTTTGCCATGCAGGTCCGCCCCGAGGCCGTACCGGAAGGGGTGAACACCCTGTACTGCACTGTCACCCGTTCCGGCGGCGGCAATGGCGGTACTTCCACGCACATCGATGTCCTGGTGCGTACCGACTACCCCGGCGGTACTGACCCCCGGCCCGAACTGCCCGATCACCAGAACCTGCCGGCACCGCGGCCGGACCTGCCGGACAGCGGCATCATCGACGAGGATGCCGCGAAGAACGGTGTCAAGGTCACCATCGACCATTACCCCAACATGCGGGTGTACGACACCCTTCTCCTGTTTTGGGGCGGCGTCCAGGTGCAGCATGGCGTGACCCAGGCCGAGGTGGATGCCGGCGAGGTGGTCATCACCGTGACGGAAGAGGTCATCCGCGAAGCGGGCGACAGTGATGAACTGGGGATCAACTACTGGGTGTACGACGAGGTACACAACAGATCCAGCGACTGGTCGCCGCGCACGGTGGTCGTGGTCGAGGTGGGTGAGGGGCTGTTTTCCGCTCCGCTCATCGAAAACCCCGACACCGAGGCCGACCCTTACGATCTGATCGATCTCGATGCCCTGGGCGAGGATGACCTGCTCATCCAGGTCGTGGTGTTCAGCAACGGTCTGATCAAGGACGACGTGATCGAGTTGACCTGGGTCGGCACTACTTCCGAGAGCGAAACCATCACGTACGTCGCTCCGCCCAAGACCGTGCAGCGGGATCCCGAGGTTCTGGTGTTCATGATTCCGAATGCCGATGTGCGCAAGCTGGCGCGCGGGCGGGGTGTGGCCTCCTACACGGTCACCCGCGATGGAGTGCTCGCCGGTGCTTCCAAGCGCGACTTCGCGAGGTTCATCGGTAACGAGGTGGGCTTGCCCAAACCCGTGGTCGCCGATGCCGTGGGTGGCACCCTCGATCCGACCCTTGCGTCCACCACGGTGACCATACCCGGCGAGGTGCTCGAGCCAGGTGATTACATCTACATGATCTGGCTGGGTACCCGCGCCGATGGCAGCACCTTGCTGTATCCGAAGGAGGCGCCCATTGGTGGTGGCGGTGGCGGCAAGCCCGTGGTCTTCCCCATCGATGGCCCGGAAAACATCGCGCCGCTGGATGGCGGCACGGTCACTGTCTACTACCGGCTGTACAAGCGCAGCCTGGGTCGCGAGCTGCAATCCGACCGCGAACTGTTGATGGTCGGTGAAACCCGGGCCGAACTGCCGGCACCTGCGACCTTGCCTTCTGCCGACAGCGGTTTCATCGATCCTGCGGACCTGCCTGGCGGGCAATTGCAGATCACCATCGCCGCCTATCCGGATATGAAAGACGGGCAAACCGTGCACCTGACCTGGGACGACGGCAGTGGGGCAGTGGACATCGACTACATGCCGATCACCCCGCCGCTGGAAGGCAAGGAAGTACCCTTCTTCATGGATCGGGCGACCTTCGAAGGGTATCTCGGTGCAGTGATCAAACTCTCCTACTGGGTCGAGGACCCGAACGCACCGCCGCGCCTCTCCGCCGTGGTCACCTTCACCGTCGGTGCCGGTTCCGTGCCGCTGCCGGCGCCGACAGTGCTGGAAGCGGTGGACGGCATCCTCAATCCATCTGCTGCCCTTGGCGGGGCTACGGTGCAGATCCCGGCCTCGGTCGGCCTGGCCCACGGGGACTACGTGGAAGTGGAATGGCGGGGCGACAAGCCGGGCGGCGTTCATACGGAGCTGGCCCAGGTCTTTCCCGAAGATATCGGCAAGCCGTTCGATGTGGTCATCGACTACGAGTACGTCATCGCCAACGCCGACGGCAATGTGGTGGTGACCTACGTGGTCCGGAAGCTGGATGGCAGTACGCCGCAGTCCGGCCCGCTCAGCCTGCGGGTGCAGAGCGCCACGCTGCCGCTGCCGAAGATCACCCAGGCCGAAGGCGACGAGCTCAATCCGGACGATGTGCTGGACGGCGCCACGGTGATGATCGATGCGTCCGCGCGGTTCCAGGCCCATGACCACGTGGTGATCAGGATCACCAGCAGCGCCGAGGGTGGCAGTGTGATTCTGACCCACGACATCCCGCCCGGTGGTGCAGGGCAGCCGGTGACGGTCAGGGTGGAGCACAGCGTGATCAACGCGAGCAACGGCACCAGCATCGATCTGGAATACGAGATCATCCGCGACGCAGGCGGCGAACCGGAAGAATCGGACAAGGTCACCTATCGGGTCAGNNCTCAAGGTGCTGGGCGCGCGCTACAACCTGTGCACCTATCGCGCCTCGGGCGCACCGCGGATGCTCAGTGCGCAGCACGCGACCACCATGGCCCCGATGCTCGCCGAGTGGCAATACGAGGGTGACACCACCTGGACGGCGGCAACCCAGTGGTTCGACAGCCAGCCGTGGCGGCCGCTCTATGCGCGGACCAAATCGGAAACCTACCGCCTGTGGCCGAACAACATCATCGGCAACGGGATCGACACCACCGCCACGGGGGCCGCGGCCTTCGTCGCCATGCGCGACGAGGTCATCGTCAATGGCGAGCGGGAGGTCGACATGGTCGCCTGGGGCAACGAGGCCTACGGCGGCAAGCTGGAGCCGAACCTGATCATCTTCAAGAACGTGGAAGAGATCACCGCCTGCAGCAATGCCTACACCGCGCGCCTGCGTACCGGTCATGTGCTGTGCTGGGGCGGCGGCATGGAGCCGCCAGCCGAGAACGGCAACTTCCGTCAGGTACGCAGCAATGCCCTGGCCTTCGCCGGGCTCAGGACGGACGGCAGCCTGCTCGCCTGGGGGGCTGACACCCATGGTGTTCCGGTTCCTGCGGACGTCAGCCAGTACAAGGACTATGTCCAGGTCTGCGGGGCGGCGATGGCGTTTGCCGCGATCCGCCAGAACGGCCAGGTCAAGGCGTGGGGCGACGAAGCCAACGGCGGCAAGCTGGAGACCGGCCAGGACTTGATCACCGGCGTCAAGCAGATCATCGGCAACTACGGGGCGTTTGCCGCGCTGCGCGATGGCGGCGGCTCGCGCTCGGTGTTCGCCTGGGGCAACCCGGCCTACGGCGGCGAGATCAAGGACGATGAAATCGCCAGGGCCACCAACGTCAAGGCGCTGGGGGCCGCCACTGCCCAGGCGTTCACCATTCTGCTGGATACCGGCGGGATCCTCGGCTGGGGGCCTGATACCCATGGCGGCGTGATTCCGGTTGAGATCAAGATCCTCACCAACATTGTCTCGGTGGTCAGCACCTGGCACGCCTTCTGTGCCCGCTTGAGCAACGGTTATNNGTTATGTAGTCGCCTGGGGCAATCCCGATAACGGCGGCGACATTCCGCCCGATATCGCCAAGCTCTCCGACATCGCCCAGGTGGTGGGCAGCGCCTGGAGTTTTGCCGCGCTGCGCAAGAACGGCACGGTGGTGGCATGGGGCGACCCGGTGACCGGGGGCGATATCTCGTCGGTTGCGGCGCAACTCACCAACGTCCGGGCGGTGTACGCCAACAGCCACGGCTTCACCGCGCTGACCGGCGACGGCCGGGTCGTGACCTGGGGCCAG
>DQAA01000043.1 GCA_003523465.1 Pseudomonas sp. | reverse complement strand
GTGCTTGACGATCGCCAGGCCCAGGCCGGTGCCCTTGCCGCCCCGGGCACGGTCGCCGCGGATGAACGGGTTGAAGATCGCTTCCAGCTCGCCCGGATCAATACCCGCACCGCGGTCCAGCACGCTCAGCACCACGTACGGTGCATTCGCATCCCCCGAGACATACGCCGCCACCTCGACGCCCTTGCCGGCGTGGTGCAGGGCGTTGCCGATCAGATTGTTGAGCAGGCGCTTGATCGAGATCCGCCGCAGCGGGAAGGGCGGGATCGGCTCCAGGCACAGGCGAACCTGTTCCTTGGGCTGGTTGAACGGTGCGACCACTTCACGCACCAGGTCGCTGAAGTCCACTTCCTCCACCGGCTCGTCACGACCGTCGCGGATAAAGGCGAGGAACTGGTCGAGGATCGCGTCCATGTCCTCGATATCGCGGACCATGTCCTCGGTGAGATCGCTTTCGCTGGGCAGCATCGACAGTGACAGGCGCAGGCGGGTCAGGGGCGTGCGCAGGTCATGGGAGACGCCGGCCAGCATCAGTTCACGCTCGCGGCCGGCCTGTTCGACATCCTCGGCCATCTGGTTGAAGGCGCGGTATACCTCGGTCATCTCGCTTGGCGTGTCGCTGACCGGCAAGCGTACGCTGCGGCCCTGGCCCACCTGGCGGGCGGCGAACACCAGGCGTTTGAGCGGCTGACTGAGCTGGCGCACGAAGATCCACGCCGACGCGGTGGAGAGCAGGCCGATGGCGAGGAACCAGCCCAGTACGTTCCAGATCTTCTGGCCGCGCAGGGGGTGTGGGTAGAGCGGAACCTTGAGCCAGTCGTCACCGAGACTCGGCGCCCTGACCCAGAGCGCCGGCGGCGAATGCACCCGCAGGCGGACTTCGGTGTCCTCGCCCAGTTCGGCCTGCATCTGGCGCTGGTAGATCTCGCTGTAGGGCCAGTGCTGTTCGCCCTCGGGTACGCCATTGCCGGTGACTCGGATCAGCCCGGCGGCCTCGGCGACCTTGTCGCGGTTCTCTTCGTCGGTTGCCCAGTAGGCGCGCAAGGTCAGGGCGACGCCGTGGCTGTACTGGCGATCGACCAGCACGTCCTCGTTCATCAGCAGGTAGACCAGGGTCAGCGCCTTGGAGAACAGGACGACGATCAACACCAGCCAGAGGGTGCGGGCGAAGAAGCTTTGCGGGAACCACAGCGGCGTTTTCATGGACGACGGCTACACACTTGGCAGGCGCGAGCGCGGCTCGCGGGCGTGGCGGGGGCTGATTCACGCAAAAGCAGGGCAGCCCTGCGGCGGCCCTGCTTTCGATGACTCACTGCGGATGACGCTGGATCACTTGCCGGCGTTGCCGTCCGGCACGAACACGTAGCCAACGCCCCAGACGGTCTGGATGTAGCGCGGTTTCGACGGGTCCGGTTCGATCATCCGGCGCAGACGGGAGATCTGCACGTCGATGGAACGCTCCAGGGCATCCCACTCGCGGCCACGGGCCAGGTTCATCAGTTTGTCGCGGGTCAGCGGCTCGCGGGCATGCATGACCAGCGCCTTGAGCACGGCGAACTCGCCGGTGGTGAGCATATGCACTTCGTCGCCACGCTTGAGTTCGCGGGTGGCCAGGGACAGCTCGTAGTCGCCGAAGGTGACGGTTTCGTCCTCGCTGCCCGGTGCGCCCGGTACTGCCTGGGTCTGGCGGCGCAGTACGGCCTTGACCCGTGCGACCAGCTCGTCGGGGTTGAACGGCTTGGCCAGGTAATCGTCGGCGCCCAGTTCCAGGCCCTTGATCCGGCTCAGCTCGTCGCCCTTGGCGGTGAGCATGATGATCGGTACCTGGTTGTTCGCCGCGCGCAGGCGGCGGCAGGCGGAAAGACCGTCTTCACCGGGAAGCATCAGGTCGAGAACGACCAGGTTGAAGACTTCGCGGGCCAGCAGACGGTCCATTTGTTCGACGTTCGGTACTGCCCGTGCGCGATAGCCTTTGCTGGTGAAGAAACGCTCGAGAAGGCTGCTGAGGCCCGGATCGTCGTCGACGATGAGGATCTTTTCGCCTTCGGCTGTTTGTGCAGTGCTCATGGGTAGCTCCTTTAATCACGGCGCGCATTATGGCTTAGCCATCATTTGCGGGTCCGAGCTCATTGTTAGCAGATTTTTCCTCGTGTGCCAGCGGAAAGCGCCGTCGAGCTGGCCAGCCGCTATCACCGCAAGCCTTGTGCGCTGGGTATAATGCGCCGCTTTTCACCGAGCGCCGCCTTGCCCCGACGCCTCTGGCGCCGGCCCCCGCGGCCCAAGCATTCACAATTTGTCAGGTGGTTTTATGGACAGCATCAACAGCCGCATCGCCGAAGAACTCGGCGTCCGCCCGCAACAGGTCGAGGCGGCCGTGGCTCTACTTGATGAAGGCTCCACGGTGCCTTTTATCGCCCGTTACCGCAAAGAAGTGACCGGCAGCCTGGATGACACCCAGCTGCGGACCCTCGAAGAGCGCCTGCGCTACCTGCGCGAACTCGACGATCGCCGCGCCAGCATCCTCGCCAGCATCGAGGAGCAGGGCAAGCTGACTCCGGAGCTGGCCCGCGAAATCAAGCTCGCCGACACCAAGACCCGCCTCGAAGACCTCTACCTCCCCTACAAGCAGAAGCGCCGCACCAAGGGCCAGATCGCCCTGGAAGCCGGCCTGGGCGAACTGGCCGACGGCCTGATGGCCGATCCGCAGCTCAATCCCGAAGCCGAAGCCGCGCGCTTCGTCGATGCCGAAAAAGGCGTCGCCGACGTCAAGGCCGCCCTCGAAGGCGCCAAGTACATCCTCATGGAGCGCTTCGCCGAAGACGCTTCCCTGCTCGACAAGCTGCGCAGCTTCCTGACCCAGGAAGCCACCCTGTCGGCCCGTGTGGTGGCCGGCAAGGAAGAAGAAGGCGCCAAGTTCCGCGACTACTTCGAGCACGACGAGCAACTCAAGGGCGTCCCGTCGCACCGCGCCCTGGCGATCTTCCGCGGTCGCAACGAAGGCGTGCTGGGCGCATCGCTGAAAGTCGGCGAAGAACTGCCGGGCACCCTGCACCCGTGCGAAATGATGATCGCCGAGCGTTTCGGCCTGGCCAACCAGGGCCGTCCGGCCGACAAATGGCTGGCCGAAGTGGTGCGCTGGACCTGGAAGGTCAAGCTCTACAGCCACCTGGAAACCGACCTGTTCGGCGAACTGCGTGACAACGCCGAAGGCGAGGCGATCAACGTCTTCGCCCACAACCTGCACGACCTGCTCCTGGCCGCCCCGGCCGGCCCGCGTGCCACCCTGGGCTTCGACCCGGGCCTGCGCACCGGCTGCAAGGTCGCGGTGGTGGACGCCACCGGCAAGCTGCTGGACTACACCACCGTCTACCCGCA
>DQAA01000165.1 GCA_003523465.1 Pseudomonas sp. | reverse complement strand
TGCTGCAATGAAGTCAGCAGGGTGAGCCGGGCAGGATCGGGTTGCGCCGCCCAGTCCTGGAGCAGGCGGGCCTGGTCGTTGGGCTTGGCGGCGGCGAAGTATTCGGCTTCGCTGGCGTGCGCGGCGAAGGGCAGCAGCAGGCACAGGGAAAGCAGGAATCGGTAGAGGGCCTTGGGCATGGAGCGGGGTCCCTTTTCTGGTAGGGGGAGATGCGGTGTTCTTGAGGGCCTCATCGCNNNGCTGGCTTGCCAGCGATTGGGCCTCAGGGGATCAGTTGCCCTTCACGGCATAATCCGGCCGCTTGTCATTCCCCGGAATGAACGGGCTCCACGGTTGGGCCCGCAGTGGCTGCTCGGTTTCCCAGACCACGTTGAACTGCCCGTCATCCTGGATCTCGCCGATCATCACCGGCTTGTGCAGGTGGTGGTTGGTCTTGTCCATGGTCAGGGTGAAGCCCGACGGCGCCTTGAAGCTCTGCCCGCCGAGGGCTTCGCGGACCTTGTCGACATCGGTGCTGCCGGCTTTTTCCGCGGCCTGGGCCCACATGTGGATGCCGACGTAGGTGGCTTCCATCGGGTCGTTGGTCACCGCCTTGTCGGCCCCCGGCAGGTTCTTCGCCTTGGCGTAGGCCTTCCAGTCGGAAACGAACTGGGTGTTGACCGGGTTCTCCACCGACTCGAAGTAGTTCCACGCGGCCAGGTGGCCCACCAGCGGCTTGGTGTCGATGCCGCGCAATTCCTCTTCACCCACCGAGAAGGCCACCACTGGTACGTCGGTGGCCTTCAGGCCCTGGTTGGCCAGTTCCTTGTAGAAGGGCACGTTGGAGTCGCCGTTGACCGTGGAGATGACCGCGGTCTTGCCGCCGGCGGAGAACTTCTTGATGTTGGCGACGATGGTCTGGTAATCGCTGTGGCCGAACGGGGTGTAGACCTCTTCGATGTCCTTGTCGGCCACGCCCTTGGAATGCAGGAAGGCGCGCAGGATCTTGTTGGTGGTGCGCGGGTAGACGTAGTCGGTGCCGAGCAGGAAGTAGCGCTTGGCCGCGCCGCCTTCCTCGCTCATCAGGTATTCCACCGCCGGAATCGCCTGCTGGTTCGGCGCCGCGCCGGTGTAGAACACGTTCGGCGACATCTCTTCACCTTCGTACTGCACCGGGTAGAACAGCAGGCCGTTGAGTTCCTCGAACACCGGCAGCACCGACTTGCGCGACACCGAGGTCCAGCAGCCGAACACCACCGCGACCTTGTCCTGGGTCAGCAGCTGGCGGCTCTTCTCGGCGAACAGCGGCCAGTTCGAGGCCGGGTCCACGACCACCGCTTCGAGCATCTTGCCGTTGACCCCGCCCTTGGCGTTGATCTGGTCGATGGTCATCAGCGCCATGTCCTTGAGCGAAGTCTCGGAAATCGCCATGGTCCCGGACAGGGAATGCAGGATGCCGACCTTGATGGTCTCGGCGGCCTGGAGGGTCCAGCTCAGGCCCATCGCGGCGATGGATGCGCTGAGGGTAAAGGCCTTGATCAGACTGCGACGCTTCATGGGGTGCTCTCTCCGTTGAGTTCGTATTTGGCGATAAGGCAAATGGCGACTACGCGGAGAGAGCGATAGCAAGGGCTATGCCGGATTGTTGGCAGGCTCTGGAACAGGGGTTTCAGCGGATTGTGCGCTGTCGACGCACCGCCCTGGAGCCCAAGGCGGTGGCACGGTGTAGGCCATTGCGCCCAGATGGTGCGCAATGGCCTGCAAGGGAAGATCAACCGCGGGGAGCGTTGACCTGGCCGCGCGGATGGCGACGGCTGCGGACGAACTGGTAGGTCACGGTGAGGATCAGGAACCAGATCGGCGTGACCATCAGCGCCTGGCGGGTGTCGGTCTCGAAGCTCAGCAGCACCAGGATGAAGGCGAAGAACACCAGGCACGCCCAGCACATGAAGCGTCCGCCGGGCATCTTGTATTTCGACGCCGCGTGCAGCTCGGCGCGCTGCTTGCGGTAGGTCAGCCAGGACAGCAGGATCAGCGACCAGACGAACATGAACAGCACCGCCGACACGGTGGTGACCAGGGTGAAGGCCTCGACCAGGTCAGGGATCAGGTACATCAGCGCCGCGCCCAGCAGCAGGCAGGTGCAGGAGAAGTACAGGCCGTTGGCCGGCACGTCGCGGCTGGACAGCTTCTCGAAGGACTTCGGTGCATCGCCTTCCTGGGCCAGGCCGAACAGCATGCGGCTGGTGGAGAACACGCCGCTGTTGGCCGACGACGCGGCCGAGGTCAGCACCACGAAGTTGATCACCGCCGCCGCTGCCGGCAGGCCGGCGAGGACGAACAGTTCAACGAACGGGCTCTTGCCTGGCACCACGTCGCGCCATGGCGTCACGGCCATGATCGCGATCAGGGCGAACACGTAGAACATGATGATGCGCAGCGGGATCGAGTTGATCGCCCGTGGCAGGGTGCGTTCCGGGTCCTTGGCTTCGGCGGCGGTGGTGCCGACCAGCTCTATGCCGACGAAGGCGAACACGGCGATCTGGAAGCCGGCGAAGAAGCCCATCAGGCCGTGGGGGAACATGCCGTCGTCATTCCACAGGTTGCTCAGGCTGGCGGTATCGCCGGTGGGCGCCTGGAAGCCGGTGAAGACCATGTACAGGCCGGTGCCGATCAGGCCGAGGATGGCGACGATCTTGATCATCGCGAACCAGAACTCGATCTCGCCGAACAGCTTCACCGTGATCAGGTTCAGCGACAGCAGCACTCCGACGCACATGATCGCCGGTATCCACTGCGGCAGGTCGGGGAACCAGAACTGCGAATAGGCGGCGATCGCGATGACATCGGCGATACCGGTGATGATCCAGCAGAACCAGTAGGTCCAGCCGGTGAAGTACCCGGCCCAGGGCCCGAGCAGGTCGGCGGAGAAATCGATGAAGGACTTGTAGTTGAGGTTCGACAGCAGCAATTCGCCCATCGCCCGCATGACGAAGAACAGCATGAAGCCGATGATCATGTAGACGAAGATGATCGAAGGGCCGGCAAGGCTGATGGTCTTGCCCGAACCCATGAACAGACCGGTACCGATGGCACCGCCGATGGCAATCAACTGGATGTGTCGATTGGTCAGGTTGCGTTGCAGGTGATGTTCCTGCCCGTCCTTAGTAGTGTCTTGAGTCATTGCATGCATTCCATAAATCGCAGTCTTCTTGTATGTGAAGCGGCGGCTAGGCTAACACGCTAGCCCGCGAGATAGACGCGACAAGATGACTCGACTTTAGGGGGATGCATCCTGTTGGATGCGATTGGTGCCAACACTTTGGGAGGGATGACTTGATGGGGGTTACACCCGAAGAAAAGCAACTCTGGTCAGCCCTCTCCGACCTGTTCGTCGACACCGAGCCCGATTACGACGCCATCGCCCGTGTCGCCAGGCAGCATTCCTGGGAGCAGGTCAGGTTCGCCTTCTACCGACGGGTTGCGCCGGTTTGCGTGTACAACGCGCTGACGCCGGTACCTCCGGTGTGGACGGGGTTCGATGATGAGCAGTTGCATGGGGATATCGAGACGTACGTCGAGAGGGAATCCCGTCGGCTGATCTTCGGTGATGTGGTCAGCTTCATGGGGCGAGTATTCGTCTGGGCCTTGTTTCGCGGGGAACTGGCCAAAGTAAAAGCAGCCATGGACAGACCGCTGCCCTGACGAGCGACGCATACCTTGTGGGAGCGGGTTCACC
>DQAA01000423.1 GCA_003523465.1 Pseudomonas sp. | reverse complement strand
GCGTTGCCGGCGATGAGGCCCGTCAGTGCATGAGCATCTTCAGCCCCCACAAAGCCCCCATCCCTACCGCCAAGGTCAGCACGGTGTTGCGGGTCTTCCAGGCCACCAACGCCGCCAGCACCGCCGCCGGAATCTGCGGATTGCCCAGAACGAAATCCCCATGCCCCTCGGGATACACCACCNNACATAGGCCAGCGCCCGGCTCACCAACGGCGGCACCCGCAGGTTGCCGTACAGCTCGACGAAGGACAGGCGCAGGGCAAAGGTCCCCAACCCGACCACCAGGAACAGCCCCCATAAGGCCAGGTCGCTCATTGGCTTTCTCCTTCTGCCTGGTAGGCACTTTCCGACGATTTCCTGCGCAGGCTTTCCGCCGTTACCCCGGCAATCACCCCACCGACCGACGCCGTGACCAACCCGAGGTTGTAGGGCAGGTCCACTGCCGCCACGGCAATCGCGCCACCGACAATGGCCGCCACCAGCGCCGGGACATTGCGAATCCCCGGCACCAGCAAGGCCAGGAACGACAACGGAATGGTGAAGCCCAGCGACCAGCTCTCCGGAATACTCCCACCCACGAACACCCCGGCCACCACCGACAGGTTCCAGGCCAGCCACATCGCCACCGCTGTGCCGGCGTAGTAGTGATGGGCATGACGCCCCAGCTCGCCGGACGACATCCGCAAGGCACAGAGCGCGTAGGACTGATCGGAAAGCAGGTAGGACATCGGCCAGGTCCAGCGCCGGGGCAACTGGTGCAGGCGTGGCGCGAGGGAGGCGCTGTACATGATGAAGCGCAGGTTGATGATCAACGCCGTGGCGACGATCGCCACCGGCAGCACGCCGCTGTGGATAAGTTGCAGGGCGACCATCTGCGCCGAGCCGGAATAGAACAGCAGGGTCATGCCGATGGCCATGGTCGGGGTCATGCCCATCTTGATCGCCATCACGCCGGTGACCAGGCCGAAGGGGATGACGCCAGGTGTCAAAGGCAGCAAGGCACGGACGCCGGCGCCGAAGGCGGCACGGCCGGAGGGATAAGGCATGTCGCCTCCTGGTTATAGGTTTTGTATGACAGACGCATCCGTCCGCATCGTGGGATAGAGTGTATGGCTTGGGCGTCGTCGTCCTGAATCGACTTTTTTTCCGGGAAAGCAGGCAGTTTTTGTTATGGCTAAAAACGCTCCGCCAGATCAGTCGCTGATCGCCATGCCGTCGTTCAAGGCCGTGCGCTCATTCGTTGCGGCCGCCAAGTACCGCAATTTCACCCGGGCCGCCGAGTCGCTATGCGTGACCCAGGCGGCGATCAGCCGGCAGATTCGTGACCTGGAGCTGTACCTGGGGACCGAGCTGTTCAACCGTACCGGGCGGGAGGTTTCGCTCACCGCTGCGGGGGCGACGCTGTTCGATGCGGCACAGTTGTCCTTGCTGAACATCTTCCAGGCCACCGAAAGAATCCGCCGGGACAAGAACGACAAGCGCAGCCTGACCCTGTGCTGCTCGCCGGCCTTTTCCGGACTGTGGCTGGCGCGGCGGCTGCAGGACTTCTTCGGCGCCAATCCCGATATCGACCTGAACGTGGTCACCACCCAGCATTTCCTGACGATCGAGCCGGGAATCGAGCCGGATATCTTCGTGACCCGGATCTTCGATTCGCGCCCCGGTTATCTGCAAATGCCGCTGTTCCACGAAGTCATCTATCCGGTGTGTTCCCCGGCCTACCTGCAGGCCCATCCCGAGTCGAACACCCTGGAAGGCATTCGCCGCGGCGTGCTGCTGGATGTGAACCCCTACGGCCGGGCGCAACTGTCGGAGCAGGTCGACTGGGACGTGTGGTTCGCCTTGCATTCCCATGGCCAGCAAGTCTCGCTGGTGGAGGCGACAAAGCGCTTCAGCAGCAACGATTTCGTTCTGTTGATGCAGATGGCCCTGGACGGGCAGGGGCTGGCGCTGGGCTGGGATCATCTGGTCGGCGACCTGATCCAGGAAGGGCGCCTGGTACGGCCGGTCAGCGATGAGCTGGTCCTGGCGCAAAACCGGCATTGCCTGATCTTCCGCGAAGAACTTGCCGACGATCCTGACTTCCTGCGTCTGAAGGACTGGTTGATCTCCCGGTTCAGCTAGGCAATACGGACAGAAAGCGCAGCACACGGACAGATCGCGCCGGCATTTCCCGCTGCCGGCGTTTTGTAATATTCAGTCACACAGCCCTGAAGATAGTAGCGGCCTCACCCAGCTCAAAGAGGCTACGCCGTGCTCCTCCGTGTTCTGTTCTCCCTGTCCGCCCTCAGCCTGTCCTTCGCCGCCCACGCCGCCGAGACCTACGAGCTCGACACCCCGCGCCTGGCCGGCATGGACAACTTCCGCGACATCGCCGGGACCACCACCGCCTACACCACCGCCAATGACGGGACCATGCGCTCGGGCGTGTTCTACCGCTCCAACGCGCTGACCCCGACCGCGTCGGACCTGGCCACGCTCAACACCCTCGGCATCTCCAACGTCTATGACCTGCGTACCGCCAGCGAGATCGCCGCGACGCCGGACACCCTGCCGGCGGGGGCGGTCTACCAGAACATCGACATCATCGGCAGCACCACCTCGGGTGCGAACGTCACCAGCATCTCCTTCACCAGCGCGGCCCAGGCGGTGGCAATGATGGAGGAAACCAATCGCGCCTTCGTCAGTGATAGCGGCATGCGCAGCCAGTTCGCAGTGCTCTTCAACGAGCTGGCGGGGGCTGACGGCGCCGCGCTGTTCCACTGCACCGCCGGCAAGGACCGCACCG
>DQAA01000628.1 GCA_003523465.1 Pseudomonas sp. | reverse complement strand
GACCGGGTCGAGGCGGCGCGGCTCAAGGGCCGGTTGCGGACCTGGGACAGCATCGCGGTGCCGCGCTGGGCCGGAGTGCCGGAGGCGCAATGCGTGCAGCTGGGCTATTTCTGCCTGCAGCTGTCGGTGATGCAGGCTTCTCCCGCTGAGCCCTTCGGCTCCCGCGAGGCCGATACCACGGACACCCGGCCCTTCCGCCAGCTCAACAGCCTGGCCTTGCCGGGTGATGACGGCGTGCCAAGCTGGAACAACCTGCTCGCCGACCTGCGCGTCCTCATCGAGACCACCAGGCCGGAAGTGATCGTGCTGCCGCACCCGCTGCTGGATCCGCACCCCGACCATCTCTGTGCCCAGCAGGCCGTGCTCGAGGCCTTGCAGGGCCTGGCCTGGCAGCCGCAGACCCTGCTCGGCTACGCCAACCACCTGCATGACAACGACCGCTGGCCCATGGGCGATACCGGCACTGGCGTGGCGCTGCCACCGGTGACCGAAGGCGAGGAAACCTGGCTGCCCTACAGCCTGTCGCTGGATGCCCGGCATCAATGCGACAAGGCCATGGCGCTGGGTATGATGCACGACCTGCAGCCATCCCCGCCGTTCAAGCGCCGCCTGCGGCGTCTGTTGCAACGCCTGCTGGCGGGCCGGCGCGGTTCGCCGTTCGGCGAGAACGAATTCTTCCGCAAGGCGGTGCGCCGGCACGAACTGCTGTGGGTCGTGAAGCGCAAGTAAGCACACCGGGACGGTCAGCGTCCCCGGCATCAACCAGGATTATCAGGAAGCCCCATGACGCGACGTTTCAAGGTTTTGCAGTTGCAGCCGGACTACAACATCAAGCGTCACGACTTCGCCGACCTGGCGGAGCAGATCGTCAAGGCGCTGCCGACCGCGCGCTTTGAAACCACCATGGCGTTCCTCAAGGGCAAGCCAGGGCCGGACGAGCCGGCGAGCCGCTCCGATCATTCGGTGTATTTCGAATTCAGCGACAAGGCCCTCAAGGGCATGCGCCTGCTGGCGCTGTGGAAGCTGTACCGCTTCTGCCGCAAGGAAGGCTTCGACGTGGTCATCTGCAACCGCTTCAAGCCGGTGAACATGATGCTGCAGCTCAACCGCTGGCTGAAGATCCCGCTGTGCATTGGTATCTCCCACGGTTTTGGCGAGTACGACCGCTTCTACCGGCGCCGCCAGACCGAGCGCCTGGTCGACCGGCACTGGCAGTTCGTCGGCGTGTCGCCGGCGGTGAAGCAATACCTGATCGACTGCAAATGCGGTTTCACCGAGCAGAACACCCACGCCATCACCAACGCCATCGATATTCCCCAGGCCGAGTCGCTGCAGCACCCGCGGGAAAAAGCCCGTGAACTGCTGGGCCTGGCGCCGGATGCGCGGCTGGTCGGTGCGCTGGGCCGGCTGGTGCCGGTCAAGGGCCATACCCATCTGCTCAAGGCCTTCGCCGCGCTCAAGGACAAGTATCCCCAGGCGCAGCTGGCCATCATCGGTGCCGGTCGCGAGCAGCAGAAGCTCCAGGCCGAGATCGACCAGTTGGGCCTGGCCGGTCGCGCGCACTTGCTGGGCTTCAAGGAAAACGCCCTGCAATACGTGCGGGCCTTCGATATCTGGGCCATGCCGTCGCTGGCCGAAGGCCTCGGCCTGGCCCTGCTCGAAGGCATGAGCGGGCGTCTGCCGGTGATCGCCTCCAGCGTGCCGGCGATGCTGCCGCTGATCGAAGGGGCGGGCGGTATTGCCGTGGAGCCGGCCAATGTCGCCCAGCTCACCGCGGCGCTGGACAGCTACCTGGCCCTCGATGAGCAGACCCTGCGGGCCAAGGGCGAGCAGACCTACCAGTACCTGCAGAACAACCACGATATCGACGTATTCCGCCAGCAGTACCTGGACCTGATCGAGTCCGGCCTGGCCAAGGCGAACAAGGAACCGGCATGACCGACAAGCAACCCCTGGTAAGCGTCATCATCGCTTCGTACAACCACGGCCCGTACATCGAGGAGAGCATCCAGAGCGTGCTCGACCAGACGTACCCGAACATCGAGCTGCTGGTGATCGACGATGGTTCCACCGACGACAGCGTCGAGCGCATCCAGCGTCTGCAGGCCATCCACGGTTTCGATTTCAAGGTCCAGAAAAACCAGGGGCTGACCCGCACGCTGAACGACGGCATCGCCCGCTCGAAAGGCTCGCTGGTCGCGCCGTTCGGCTCCGACGACATCATGAAGCCGGAGCGCATCGCCATCCAGGTCGAGTACATGGCGGACAAGCCCGAGGTCGGGATCTGCGCCGGCAACATCGAGCTGATCGACTCCAACGGCCAGTTGTTCCCGGAAAAGCGCCAGCGTCGGGACGTGCCGTTCCGCCGGGCCAACTTCGAGGACGTGTTCCTCGAGCGTACGCCGTTCCCGCCGGCGCCGACCCTGCTGATTCGTCGCGAGGCCCTGGAAAAGGTCGGCGGCTACGATGAGAACATCCGCCTCGAAGACCTGCTGATCGAGTTGAAGATTGCCCGCGCCGGCTATTTCATCGATGGCCTGAACGTACTGATGGCGCGCTACCGCAAGCACGCCACCAACTCCTACAAGAACCACCGGTTCATGATCGACAACATCCTGCGCACCTACGCCTTGTTCAGCGATCATCCGGCCTACGAGGAGGTCAAGTTCAAGGCCTTGAACTCGATGTTCCTCAAGGTGGCCAACCGTGACCGCAAGCTGGCCCGCGAACTGCTGGCGCAGATCCCGCTGCGGGCCTTCACCCGCAAGACCTGGCGCGGCCTCGGCCGGCTGTTCTTCTCCCCTCTGGAACGGAGCTGACCGGCGATGGGCTGGATCGCACGATTTCTGGAAAAGCGCGCCAAGCGCGCGATCCGCAAATTGCCTCATATCGAACGTGGCCGGGCGCGCTTCAAGGCGCGTTATCCACAGTACGAGTTCGGCATCGGCAGCTACGGGCTGCCCGAGGTGCATGACTGGCAGGAGGGTTCGACGCTGAAGGTCGGGGCCTATTGCTCGATTGCCGAGGGCGTGCAGATCTTCCTGGGCGGGCATCACCGTGCCGACTGGGTGACCACCTATCCCTTCCCGGCGATGCTCGCCGAGGCCGCACATATCAAGGATTACAACGGCACCCGCGGCGACGTGGTGATCGGCAACGACGTGTGGCTGTGTTCCAACAGCAGCATTCTTTCAGGGGTGACGGTGGGGCATGGCGCCATTGTCGCGGCGGGAGCGCTGGTGACCCGGGATGTGCCGCCCTACGCGATCGTCGGCGGCAATCCGGCCAAGGTGATCAACTGGCGCTTCCCTGAAGAGGTTCGCGCCGAGCTGCTGCAGGCAGCCTGGTGGGACTGGCCGCAAGCGGAGCTTCGCCAGGTCATGGAGAAGCTCTGCAGTGACGATATCCAGGCCTTTCTCGATTACGCGCGTCAGCGCTGATTCTCGCTCGGCGCGAGCTGCTGCGCTTCGCGCTTGAGCTTGAGCACCAGCTGCTTGCCCTTGGCGATGCCCGGCTTTTCGAAGACCACGAAGGTCAGGCTGCTGACCAGCACCAGCAGCAGGGTGCACAGGGCGATCAGGCCGATGAAGGGCAGCGGATCACTCATGGCGAAGCCCATCTGCGGGTAATAGTGGTACGCCAGCCACCACAGCACGAAGCCGTGCAGCAGGTAGGTGCTGTAGCTGATCTCCCCCAGCCAGCGTGCGCTGGGCAGGCGCAGGGCGCCGAACAGGTCGTTGCCTGACACCACCACGAAGAAGAACACGCTCAGCAGCAGCAGCGGGAAGACCGCGAAGGTCTTGCGCAGCAGGGTCATCACCACCACCAGCAACACCACGGCAACGATCGCCGCCACCTTGCTCCGGCCCCAGGCCACCAGCTCCGGCCGGCGGACCCAGTAGGCCGCCGCGATGCCGCCGGCGAAGCTCAGCAGGTACTTTTTCTTCAGCGAATGCTCCCAGCCGATCACCTGCGCCAGCAGGTACAGGCCTACCAGGCAGGCGAGGGTTTTCACGTGGCTGCCGCGGTACAGGAAGATCATCCCCAGCAGTGGCAGGGCCAGGTAGAAGTACACCTCGTAGGTCAGGGTCCAGGTCACGTTGGAAATCAGGTTGCCGGTGCCGGCGAACTGGTTGATGTCCGGGCGATCGAAGATCAGCCACAGCGACAGGTGCTTGAGAAACTGCGCCGGTGTCTCCATCAGGGTCCAGTCGCTGAGAGCGAGCACGCTCACCACAACGGCGGCCAGCAACGGCAGGTACAGCGGATAGAGACGGAACACACGGGAGATCGCGAAGGCTTGCCAGTCATGCTGCTGCCGCTGCTTGAGCAGGCGGTCCCAGAACAGGAAGCCGGTGATCATGAAGAACAGCGCAACGCCGACCTGGCCGATCTGCGCGAAGAAGCGCTCCGGAGGCATGCCGATCTGACCGCTCTGGTGGTAGTGCCAGGCAATCGCGGCATGGTGGATGAACACCCCGAGGGCCAGGTAGCCACGCAGGCCGTCGATGCTGTTGGAGCGACCGGCGATCAAGTCCAGGTTACGCCCCAGTGAAGGGATGCGAACCAGAAGGGCCGCGCTCCCCAGAGCCAGGAGGTATACGGCGATCGACAGTAGGGGGGCGCTAGCCATCATAGGTGCTTTTCGTTATTCGGTTGGCTGAAGGCGCTGACGGATCAGCTGGGTGTTACGTGCCGAAGCCACATCAGCGTAGCCATTGAGCAGGGCCTCGACGTTTTCCTCGAACAGCCAGCGGCGGTCCTCGGTGTAGCGTTGCATATGGCGCAGGTTGCGCTGGCGCAGCGTGCGTGACAGCGGCGAGGGCAGGATGCGCAGGTCGGCGAGGTCGATCAGGCCGAAGCTGTCGTCGTCCAGCAACAGCACGTTGCCCAGGTGCAGCGAACGGAAGTAGACGCCCTGCTCATGCATCTGCCCGACGAAGCGGCCAAGGCGCTGGCACAGGCGCTGGCGTTCCTGGACCGAGCCGGCCTGCTCCAGCGCCT
>DQAA01000548.1 GCA_003523465.1 Pseudomonas sp. | reverse complement strand
AGGGCAAGGCGAAACAAGGAAGGGGTCGAGTCGGGCATGTGCATGGATGATTCCTGAACGCGAAAAAGTGACGGTTTCAGGAGGAGGACACCCAGCTCGCGGAAAACCCGACATTTTTCATGTCGGGCCAATCGTGACCCAGTAGCGCGTCACATAGCGCACCCGCACCGGGAACGTCAGCGCCAGCGCAGCGAGGGCCGCATCGGTATCGGCGAGCTGGAAGGCGCCGGAGATGAGCAGCCCTGCCACCTCCGGTGCACAACGAATCCAGCCGTGACGATAGCGGTTCAATTCGTTGAGGAAATCCGACAGACGCATCCGCTCGACACGCAGGACGCCATCGACCCAGTCCAGGGATTTCACCGGCATAGCCAGCCGGGTGACCTCACGCTCCGTCAGCCGTGCCTGCTCGCCCGCTGCAATCCGCAGCGCAGCTTCGCTGGCGTTCCCCGGGATGGCCAGCACTGCGCCTTCGGTCACTTGCAGCAGGTCGTGGTCGTCCTGGCGCCGAACCGAGAAGCGTGTTCCCAAGGGCTGGAAGTTGCCGCGACCTGACGCCAGCAGGAAGGGTCGGGGATCCGCCGCGGTCTTCACCCACACCTCGCCACGGCGCAGCAACAGCACGCGTGTGTCGGCATCGAAGCGGATGTCCACGGCGCTGTCGGTGTTCAACTGCACCTCGCTGCCGTCGGGCAGGGTGATACGGCGTCGCTCGCCGACGCCTGTGCTGGCATCGGCCATCAGCGTATCGAGGGTGCCGGTGCGCGACAGTGTCAGCCCAAGCGAGCCGAGCACCACCAGGGAGGTAAGGGCCTTGAGCATGTTGCGACGATCCCGGCTGGCCGGACGTTGCAATGCGGAACGGCCAATGTCTGTAGGAATTGTCTGAATTTGCGCGCTGAAACGTGCCGCCAGTTGCCAGGCTCTCTCGTGTTCAGCATTCGCCGCCCGCCAGCGGGCACAGGCTTCGTGGGTCGTCTCGTCGGCATCGGTCGCTTGCAGTCGCAGGAACCAATGCGCAGCCTCGTGGGCGATTTCCCTCGGAATGGCCGATGGACTCATGGCCATTCGCTCGATGCCAGCACGATGCATTCCTCATAGGCCTGGACCAGCCAGCGTTGTACCGAGCGCACGCTGACGGCCATGACTGCGGCGATCTCCTCCTGGGTGTGGCCTTCGATCTGCGACAGCAGGAAGGCCCGCCGAGCCTTGGCGGACAGGCGGGCCAGCACTTGCTCCACTGCGTTCAGGGCTTCGAGGATTGCCGCATGATGCTCGGCGCTGAATGCCTGTTCTTCCGGCAGGGTCGCCAGCGCATCGAGGTAGGCGCGCTCCAGTGATCGACGGCGGTAAAGATTGGCCAGCAGGCGCCTGGCGACAGTCGCCAGGTAGGCGCGAGGCTCACGCAACTGGGTCTCGGGAGCCGGGCCGGATAGCAGGCGAACGAAGGTATCCTGGCTCAGGTCTGCCGCATCGCAACGATTCTGCACGCGGCGGTACAGCCAGCCCAGCAGCCACGCGTGATGGCTGCGGTAGAGCTGTTGCACGGGCACGTGTGGCGTGGGTGGCGGCATAGGACGGGCAGTCGGCTGCTATTTGAGAATGGGTTGCATTCTAGTGTTCCGCCCGGCGCGCTGGCAATGGCCGATTGCGCTGCGAACCCTCTGTAGCGGGGCTTTGGCCGTTGCCTGGGAGATCTTGCCCACGAGAATCCTCTTTTCCCTCCCGTATTGCGGAATCGTCCTACGGCCTGCCCAAGGCCATACGCCTTACCCTTGTCCGCCCGAATGACAGGCCGCCGACGTGTCGTTCCTTTCCGTCGTCGGCAAGGCCTCCGTATGACCAGGAGTACGGCGTGCAGGCCATGACCTCGCGCCCCATCAGGAAGCAGCATGGACACCAATTCAATCGCACCCGGCCTGAGCGTCCGGCTCAAGCGCGGCTCGCTGGATATCGCCGTCGAGCACGCGGTGCTGGCCCCGGAAGCCCTGTTCGGTTTTGCCGAGCGGCGCAATCCCAGGCGCGCCTTTCTCTTCGTGTCCCGGGTGCTGGGTCGCCATATCCCGGTGCGACCGTCGCTCATGGCCGCCACCTGCGAACGTCTGGCCGCGGGCATTCCTGCAGACTTGCCGGGCCCGGTGCTGATCGTCGGCCTGGCGGAAACAGCCGTCGGCCTCGGCGCCGGTGTGCACCGCGCCTACAGCAAGACCCGCGAAGACAGCCTCTATCTGGTCAGTACTCGTCACCCGCTGGACAGCGAACCCTTCACCCGTTTCGAAGAAGAGCACAGCCACGCCAGTGCGCACCTGATCCACCTGCCACGGGACCCCGCCGCCCGCGAAGCGATGCTGTCGGCACGCTCCCTGATCCTGGTCGACGACGAAGCCTCAACCGGCAACACGTTCCTCAATCTGCACAAGGCCCTTGTCGATGCCGGCATGAGCCGGATCGAGCGGGTCGTCACCTGCGTCCTGACGGACTGGTCCGACGGCGCCGTGTGCAATGCCCTTGGCCCCTCGGCCAGCACCGTATCGCTGGTGAAGGGCTCATACCGTTTCCATGAAGACCCGTCGGCACCGCTGCCGGACATGCCGGATGTCGGCGCCGTGTCCATCGGCGAGTGGCCTCTGGATCCGCGCNNGACGACACCCTGGCCCCGGACCTGCAGGTGCGACCGGGGGAAAAGATCATCGTGATCGGCACCGGTGAGTTCGTCTGGCGCCCCTTCCTTCTCGCCGAGCGTCTGGAGCGTGCCGGTGCCGATGTACATTTCAGCGCCACCACACGCTCGCCCATCGCCCTTGGCCATGCCATCGAACATGCGCTGTCCTTCGCCGACAACTACGGCCTGGGCATTTCCAACTTCCTCTACAACGTCCGGCCCGGGCAGTTCGACCGGGTCATCATCTGCAGCGAGACACCTGCCGCAGCACTGTCAACCGAGCTGGTACGGGTGCTTGGTGCGGAGGTGATCGTCGATGGCCGCTGACCGTCCGCTGGTGTTCGTCGATCTCGACGACACCCTGTTCCAGACTGCGCGCAAGATGCCTGCAGGCAGCCCGCAGATTCTCGCCACCCTGGACGCGCTGGGGCAGCCCAACGGCTTCATGAGCCCGGTCCAGCAAGACCTGCTCGACTGGTTGCTGGCTTCTGCCGATGTGGTGCCGGTGACCGCCCGCAGCGTCGAGGCCTACCGCCGGGTCAGGCTGCCGTTCAGTCAGGGCGCGATCTGTTCGCACGGCGGCGTCATGCTGGACGCCGATGGGGCGTCGGACCAGTGCTGGCAGCGCAGGATGAGTGACGCCCTGGCTGACGTTCAGACCCGCCTACCGATCCTGAGCGAAGCCACCCTGGGTATTGGCGAGGCGCTCGGTCATTCACTGCGCGGCTGGGTGGTCGAGGACGACGGCTTGCGCCACTACGTGGTGACCAAGCACAACGCACGCGACGACGCGGCACTCGCCAGCGTGCTGCAGCAGGTCCAGGCGCAGGGCCTGCTGGAAGGCATGCATGTCCATTCCAATGGCAACAACCTCGCGTTTCTCCCCGACGGTCTCGCCAAGCGCCTGGCCGTCGCCGAGTGGTTGCGCCGCGATGCGATCCAGCACGGCGAGCGTCCTGTCCTGGGCTTTGGCGACAGCATCAGCGACCTCGGTTTCATGAGCCTCTGTCACCTCTGGGCGACGCCGGCCCGCAGCCAGTTGGCCGACGCCGTGGAGGGACTGCTCGGTGACTGACGCGATCTCCTCCCTGCACACCGTTGGCAGCGGCAGCTATGTCCGCGGTGACGTGCATGTCCTTTTGCGTCCGGTGCGCATCGGGGCTACCGATGTCGCTGAAAAGGAGCGGCTGATCCAGACGAATCAGAAGCACTATTCGGAAATGCTCAGCCAGGAGCATGCGCCCGATGCCTTGCACCGGCAGTTGTATGCATCGGCACTGGCGCACAACGGCGCGCGAATGGCTGCCGATGTGCAGGCCCTCGCCCTGGGTCTGAATCGCGCCTGCACCGGGCCGTCCATCATTCTCGTGTCCTTCGTCCGTGCCGGTTTGCCTCTTGGCGTGCTGTTGCGGCGTGCCCTGCTGGACCTGGGCCGGGAGGTGCATCACTACGGCATCAGCATCGTCCGTGACCGCGGCGTCGACCGAGTGGCGCTGGAAGCCGTCATCCAGGCCCACGGCGCTGAAAACATTATCTTCGTCGACGGCTGGACCGGCAAAGGCGCGATTGCAGGCGAGCTGGAGCACACCCTGGCCGGCGACCCGCGTTTCCCCGGTCGTCCGCGCCTTGTGGTTCTTGCCGATCCTTGTGGGCGCGCCTGGCTGGCCGCCTCTGCCGAAGACTGGGTGATTCCTTGCGGCCTGCTCGGGGCCACGGTTTCCGGTCTTGTATCGCGCTCCATCTGGCCCGCCGAAGGTGGCTTGCACGGTTGCGTGATGTACGAGCATCTGCGCGAGCATGACGTCACCCGAGAATTCATTGATCGGATCGAGGCCGAGCGCCATGCCCTCGGCATTGTTCAGCCCTCAGCGCCCTGGCGCGAGGAGCAGCGCAAGGCATTCCGGTCAGCCGCCGACAGGGTCGTATCCACCTTCGCCGAGCGCCATGCCATCACCAACCTGAACCGGGTCAAGCCCGGTATCGCCGAAGCGACCCGTGCGGTCCTGCGACGGGTACCCGACCAGGTCCTGGTGCGCGACCGCAACGACAGCGATGTGCAACTGCTGCTGCACCTCACCGGGCACGCTGGCGTGCAGGTCAGGGAGGTGGGCGCGGAACTGGGTCCTTACCGCGCGTTGACCCTCATCCGGAGCGTGAATCGATGAGCGCGATTTCGCCTTTCGCGCTCGGCGCGACGCTCTACATGCCGGCCACCCGGGCCGACATTCTCGACGTGGTCCGTGGCCTGCGGATCCCCGGCCTGCGCTCCCTGGTGCTGTGCCTGGAGGACGCGGTATCGGCAACCGATGTCGAAAGCGCCATCACCAACCTGCGCCATTTTCTATGCGAGCTCGATGCTCGCGGCGGTCGGCCTGAAGGTAGTCCGTTGTTGTTCATCCGTCCGCGCGACGCGGGTATGGCTGCCGTGCTCAACCATTGGTCATTGATCAGGCATATCGACGGATTCGTCGTACCCAAGCTGACCCTCGCCTCGCTTGCGGTCTGGAACGCAGCGGTGAGCAATCCCGATCTCTACCTGATGCCGACCCTGGAGACCGTGGATGTCTATGACCCAGGTGCGATGGTCGAACTTGGCCAGGCACTTAAAGCCACGCTGGACCAACGAATCATCGCCCTGCGCATTGGCGGCAACGACCTCATGGGCTGCCTGGGGCTGCGCCGCAACCCCGCCACCACCCTCTACGACACGCCGATGGGCTACGTGATCCCGATGCTTGCCGGGGTCATGGGCGCGCAAGGCTTCGCCCTCACGGCGCCGGTATTCGAGCAATTGGCCACGCCCCGGTTGCTCAAGGAAGAACTGGCCCTGGACCTGAGCCACGGCCTGGTCGGCAAGACCGCCATCCATCCCAGCCAGATCAGCGTCATCCAGGACGCCCTGCGCGTTCCCCTCGAAGACCTCAACAGCGCACGCCTGATCGCCAACGACGTTTCGCCGGCGGTGTTCCGCCACAACGACGCCATGTGCGAACCGGCCACCCATTACCAATGGGCGCTGAACACCCTCGAGCGAGCCAAGTGGCATGGAGTGAAGCCCGGCGAACCGGCCTTGAAGCGACAACCGACGACCAACATGGAGCAAGAACATGGCACTCACCCTTGAAAAGAATCAGAGCATTTCCCTGGAGAAGACAGCTGGCGGCGGTTTGACTGCCGTCAGGCTGGGGCTGGGCTGGGACCCGGCAAAGCCCAGTGGTTTCCTCTCCCGAATGTTCGGCGGCGGCAATGGCCAGGTCGACCTGGACGCGTCCTGCATCCTCCTGGACAGCGGCCTGCAGCCGGTGGACCTGGTGTGGTTCCGCCAGTTGACCTCCCATGACGGTGCGGTTCGTCATTCCGGCGACAACATGACCGGGGAGGGCGAGGGTGACGACGAGGTGATCCACGTCGACCTGCAGCGTCTGCCCGCCAGGATCGAGCACCTGGTGTTCACCGTTAACAGCTTCCGCGGCCAGAGTTTCGACCAGGTCGAGAACGCTTGCTGCCGTGTGCTCAACCACACCAACAATCAGGAACTGGCCCGCTTCGACCTGACAGAGAAGGGCAGTCATACCGGCGTGGTCATGGCCAGCCTCAGCCGCAGTGGCAGTGACTGGACGTTCAAGGCCATCGGCTGCGCCACCAACGGCCGGACCGCGGACGATCTGGTCAACCTGGCGATCCAGGCGGTGAAGGCATGAGCACCTTGACCCCTGGCGGCAACATTGCCCTCGCCGACGGGCCGTTACGCGTCGATATCAACTACAGCCCGTTGCCGGGCGTCGACATCGATATCTCGGCCTTCGCCCTGAATGCCACCGGCAAGGTCCGGGGTGATGGCGACATGTGTTTCTACGGTCAGACCGGCGTGCTGGCCGGTGCACTGCAACTGACCAGCAACACGCCGGGCCAGGCGCGATTCAGCATCGATCCTGGCCGTGTCGATCCCGCTATCGAGAAGATCGCGCTGACAGCGACGATCCATGAGAACAAGGCCAGTTTCGACCGGGTCNNTCAGCTCTCTGGCGCTGGTTATCAGTGGCGGCATCGAAGCGCAGATTACAACCTCCGGAATGAGCGAAACCGCCCTGATCCTCGGCGAGTTCTACCTGCGCCAGGGCGCCTGGAAATTCCGTTGCGTCGGCCAGGGCTTCACTGGTGGCCTGGAACCACTGGCCAGGCACTTCGGCGTCGATATCGCGGCGCCGACTCCAGGCCCCGCAGCCACCCCGACACCAGCGCCGGCCCCCGTCCCGCCT
>DQAA01000153.1 GCA_003523465.1 Pseudomonas sp. | reverse complement strand
CGTTGCCGGCGATGAGGCCAGTATGAACAGCATCAATCCCAGGTTTTCGGGCAACCTTCGCAGTCTTCCATGTTGGCATCCTGGAAATTCGCATAATGCTTGCGGGTTCCCCGCAGATCAGCCTTGGCCAGGTTGCTTTCGCCGAACTTGGCTTCCTNNCGAGCAGGTCGGCGCGGCTCAGCCAGGTCATTTCCAGGTCGGCGGCCTGCAGGTTGCTGTTGTGCAGCTTGGCCCCGGACAGGCGGGCGAACTCCAGGTAGGCACCGCTGAGGTTGGCGTCATTGAACTTCGCACCCTGGGCGAACATGCCCCAGGCCTGGGCGGCGATCAGGCTGGCGCCGGTGAGGTCGGCGATGCGCAGGTTGCTCTGTTGCAGGCTCGCGCGGTTGNNCCTGCAACTGGGCTTTTTCCAGGTTGGCCAGGTCGAGGTTGGCGTGGCGCAGGTCGGCGTTCTTCAGGTTGGCGCCGGCCAGGTTCATCTTGTGCATGTCCTGGTTGTTCAGGTCGGCACCTTCGAGGTTGGCATTGGGGCACTGGCTTTCCGGCTGGATCACGCAGCCGTTGATCACCAGGGGTTTGTCATCGCCATCGTCGGCGATCACGGCGAAGGCGGGGGTGATGGCGAGGGTCAGGAGTAGCGGGAGGAATTTCATGGACAGCTCCTTGGGAGAACGGTGACGCGCACCCTGTGGGAGCGGGTTTACCCGCGATCGCGATGGTGAATTCACTGGAGTCATCGCGGGTGAACCCGCTCCCACAGGGGACGGTGTCGCCTTCGAGAGGTGCAACGGAGGCGTCAGGCCTCCGTTGCCTGGCTCAGATCAACGCTGTGCAGTCTTGGTGTCCCAGCTCGGGATCTTGAACACCCAGAACGACCCGCCCTGTGCCACCGGCTTGGTCAGCTCGGCCATGTCGCCGCCCCACAGTGGTACCGCACCGCCGTAACCCACGGTCACGCCGATGTACTGCTCGCCATCCTGGTCCCAGGTGATGGGCGGGGAGACGATGCCGCTGCCGGTCTGGAATTTCCACAGCTCTTCGCCGGTCTTGGCGTTGAAGGCCTTGAAGTAGCCATCACCGGTACCGGTGAACACCAGGTTGCCCTTGGTTGCCAGCACGCCGGCCCAGAGCGGCAGGCGCTCCTTGTGTTCCCAGACCATCTTGCCGGTGGTCGGGTCCATGGCGCGCAGCGAGCCTACGTGGTCTTCGTACATGCGCTTGATGCGGAAGCCCATGCCCAGGTACGCGGAGCCTTTCTTGTAGTTGACCTCCTCGGTCCAGTATTCCTCTTTCCACTGGTTGGACGGCACGTAGAACAGGCCGGTGTCCTGGCTGTAGGCCATCGGGTTCCAGTTCTTGCCACCGAGGAACGGCGGCGAGACTTCCACCGGCTTGCCCTTGGTTTCGCCCGGAGCGGGTTTTGGCGGACGCTGGCCTTCGTTTTCAACCGGACGCCCGGTCTTCAGGTCGATATGGCTGGCCCAGGTGATGTTGTCGGCGAACGGGAAGGCGTTCTTCAGCTTGCCGTTGGTGCGGTCGACCACATAGAAGAAGCCGTTGCGGTCGGCGTGGGCGGTGGCCTTGTACTGCTTGCCGTCCTTGTCCTTGTAGTCGAACAGCACCAGTTCGTTGTTGCCGGAGAAGTCCCAGGCATCGTTCGGGGTGTGCTGGTAGAACCACTTCACTTCGCCGGTGGTGGCATCGACGCCGACCTGGCCGGAGGTGTAGAGGGAGTCGTAGTCGTGCGGGTTGCCGTCTTTCGAGGTCCGCGCCCAGGTGTTCCACGGGCCAGGGTTGCCGGCGCCGACGATGATGGTGTTGGTTTCGGCGTCGAAGCTCGCGCTCTGCCAAGGGGCGCCGCCGCCGTGGCTCCAGGCCTCGACCTTGCCGGTTTCGGTGGTCGGATCATCCGGCCAGGACGGTGCCTTGATATCGCCAGTCGGGGTGCTGTCCTTGCCGTTCATGCGGCCCATGTGGCCTTCCACGAACGGACGCATCCACACTTCTTCGCCGGTTTCCGGGTCGCGGGCATACAGCTGGCCAACCACGCCGAATTCGTCGCCGGAGCTTCCGTGGATCAGCAGGACCTTGCCGGTCTTGGCGTCCTTGATCAGGGTCGGGGCGCCGGTCATGGTGTAGCCGGCGGAGTGATCGCCGAACTTCTTGTTCCAGACGACCTTGCCGGTGTCCTTGTTCAGGGCGATGACACGGGCGTCGAGGGTGCCGAAGTAGATCTTGTCGCCGAAGATCGCCGCACCGCGGTTGACCACGTCGCAGCATGGACGAATGTTGTCCGGCAGGCGGTGGTTGTAGGTCCACAGGCGCTTGCCGGTCTTGGCGTCGAGGGCGAACACCCGCGAGTACGAACCGGTCACGTAGACCACGCCGTCGTTGATGATCGCTTGCGACTCCTGTCCACGCTGCTTCTCGTCACCGAAGGAGAACGACCAGGCCGGGGTCAGCTTGAACACGTTCTTGTCGTTGACCGCAGCCAGCGGGCTCCAGCGCTGGGCGTTGGTGCCCATGCCGTACTGCAGCACGTTGTTGGTGGTCTTGTGGTCGTCGGCGATGTCTTCCCAGGTCACCGGCTTGGCATGGGCAGGTGCCATGGCCAGGGTGCCGACCAGCAGCACGGCCTGGACTGCCAGCGAGAGAGGAGAGAGAGCGGCGGGTAACGATCTTATTGTCATGTTGGTGTTTCCCAATGGAGGTTTTGGCCTGCATAGACTGGAACGCCAACGCCGCCCGAGATACGGAAAAACTCCCGCCCTTGCCGGGAAAACTTCCCAGTGCGGACATGATTTGGCACTGACCCACAAGCCCTACTACCAACGGACGAGACCGCGACCACCAAAGCAGCATGGGGGCGCTGCCGGGCGCTTCCTAAGATGGCCGGCAGAACCTTTCGCCAGAGAGGTTTTCGCGTGCAAATCGTGCAACCTGAAGTAGTCGAGGGCAAAACAATGACAACAGTTAAGAACGCCTGCCTGAGCGCCATTTTCCTGGCCGGCCTGGTAAGTGCCGGGGCGGTCATGGCCCATGGCAACGTAACGCCGACCGCGGTGAACACCGGCAACCTGGAAAAGCTCGGAGAGGAGTGGCGCACCGAAAACCCGTATCGCGACAGCAAGCAGCATGACGAGGCGGTGTCCATCGGCGCCTCCGCCTATAACCAGAACTGCGCGGCCTGCCACGGCCTGGAAGCCAAGTCCGGCGGTATCGCCCCGGACCTGCGCATGCTCGATGAAGGCGCCGCCGGTGACGAATGGTTCGTCGAGCGGGTACGCAACGGCTCGGTGCGTGACGGCCGCGTGTACATGCCGAAAATGGCCGACTACCTGAGCCAGGAAGCGCTCTGGGCAGTACGGACCTACCTGGACAGCGTCCACGTCTCGGAGTGATGCCATGAACCGGGTGTCGTTGTTGCTGATGGCGCTGTGGATCGGCGCCCCGGCATACGCCCTGGATCCGGGCCCCGACCCGGTGCCCTCGGTGATGTGGGAGTTCTACCGAAAACAATGGATTGGCGATGAGCCTTACCGCTTCGATCAGCGGGTCAAGGTCGTCNNGTCGCCGAGGACGCCCGGCAGGTGCCGCTGCAAGTCGATGCCCGTGAACTGCCGGGCACGGTGCGGCGCATGCTGGTCTGGGCCGAGCTCAACCCTTTGCCGAAGATCGTCGACTTCGCGCCTGGGCCGCAGGTGTTGCCATGGCTGGCGATCCGCATC
>DQAA01000450.1 GCA_003523465.1 Pseudomonas sp. | reverse complement strand
GACAGCGCCGACGGCTACACCGCCGACGCCCGCGCGCGCAAGTTGCTGGCCGGCCTCGGCTTCAGCAACGAGCAGATGGACCGCCGCGTAGGTGATTTCTCCGGTGGCTGGCGGATGCGCCTGAACCTGGCCCAGGCACTGATGTGCCCGTCCGACCTGCTGCTGCTCGACGAACCGNNGATGCGATCCTCTGGCTGGAAGACTGGCTCAAGGGCTACCCCGGCACGCTGCTGCTGATCTCCCACGACCGTGATTTCCTCGATGCGGTGGTCGATCACGTCGCCCACGTCGAACAGTGCGAGCTGACCCTCTATCGCGGCGGTTATTCCGCGTTCGAACGGGCCCGGGCCGAGCGCCTGGCCCAGCAGCAACAGGCCTACGACAAGCAGCAGGCCCAGCGCGCGCACATGGAAAAGTACATCGCCCGCTTCAAGGCCCAGGCCACCAAGGCCCGCCAGGCGCAAAGCCGGATCAAGGCCCTTGAGCGCATGGAAGAACTGACCGCGGCCCACGTGGACTCGCCGTTCGATTTCGTCTTCCGCGAATCGCAGAAAATCTCCAGCCCCTTGCTCGATCTGTCCGAAGCCCGCCTCGGCTACGGCGAGAAGACCGTGCTGGAGAAGGTCAAGCTGCAACTGGTGCCCGGTGCCCGGATCGGCCTGCTCGGCCCTAACGGCGCGGGTAAGTCGACCCTGATCAAGAACCTCTCCGGCGAGCTGCAACCGCTGGCCGGGCGTCTGGTCCGTGGCGAGAACACGTCGGTCGGCTACTTCGCCCAGCACCAGCTCGACTCGCTGGACAGCAAGGCCAGCCCGCTGTTGCACCTGCAGCGCCTGGCGCCTACCGAGCGCGAGCAGACCCTGCGCGACTTCCTCGGTGGTTTCGACTTCCGTGGCAACCGTTGCGACGAGCCGGTGCTGAACTTCTCCGGTGGCGAGAAAGCCCGTCTGGCCCTGGCGCTGATCGCCTGGGAGCGGCCGAACCTGCTGCTGCTCGACGAACCGACCAACCACCTGGACCTGGAAATGCGCCTGGCGCTGACCATGGCCCTGCAGGAATTCAGCGGCGCCGTGGTGGTGGTTTCCCACGATCGTCACCTGCTCAAGAGCACCACCGACGAATTCCTCCTGGTGGCCGACGGCAAGGTCGAAGCCTTCGATGGCGATCTCGACGACTATGCCCGCTGGCTGGTGGACTATCGCCAGCGCAATGCGCCGGTGAGCAACACCCCGGTCAATCCGGACAAGACTGACAAGAAAGCCCAGCGCCAGGCCGCCGCCGCCCTGCGTCAGCAATTGGCGCCGCACAAGCGCCAGGCCGACAAGCTGGAAGCCGACCTCGGCAAACTGCACGCGGATCTCGCCAAGGTCGAGGCCAGCCTCGGCGATAGCGGTGTCTACGAGGCGGCGCGCAAGGACGAGCTGCGTGATCTGCTGGCCCGTCAGGCGCAGCTGAAAACCCGCGAAGCTGAACTGGAAGAAGCCTGGATGGAAGCACTGGAAGTGCTGGAGACCATGCAGGCGGAGCTGGAGGCGTTGTCCTGATGGAGTCGTTGCGGCAGATGGTGCCGGTGGAGTGGATCGGACCTTTCTGGATGGGCCTGCAGATCCTGCTGATCCTGGTCGTGGCTTTCGTCCTGCAACGCCTGGTGGCGCGCAGCCTGAAAACCCTCGGCGAACGCTACCCGCTGCCGCCGCAACTGATGATGCCCCTGCGCGGCGGCCTGCGCTGGCTGATCATGGGCAGCGCGTTGCTGTTCGTGCTGGAGCGCCTGGGCGTTTCCGCCACCGTGCTCTGGACTGCGCTGTCGGGCTTCGTCGCAGTGGCGGCGGTCGCCTTCTTCGCCATCTGGAGCGTGCTATCCAACCTGCTCTGCGCGGTGCTGATCTTCACCGTCGGGCCGTTCCGCATCGGCGATGTGGTGGAGCTGGTCGACACCACCGACAAGCCGGGCATCAAGGGCCGGGTCACGGCCATCAACCTGCTGTTCACCACGCTTATCGAGATGCCGGAAACCGGCGGTGCGCTGGTGCAGGTGCCGAATAGCCAGTTCTTCCAGAAATCCGTACGCCGCTGGCGTGGGAGCGACGGGCTGCCGCTGGTGGGCGAGGACAAATCCGTCAGCAACTGATCGACGCCGGAAAACTTTTGTGGTGATTTTCTTTCAGGCGGATTAGCGTTGAGCCCTTGAACCGATTCTTTGGCCGAGGTGTGAGATGTCGCTGGAAACGTGGTTGGCCTTTTTCGCCGCCTGTTGGGTAATCAGTCTGTCGCCGGGCGCCGGGGCCATTGCCTCGATGTCCTGTGGTCTGCAATACGGTTTCTGGCGCGGCTACTGGAATGCCCTGGGCCTGCAACTGGGCCTGATCCTGCAGATCGCGATCATCGCCGCCGGGGTAGGCGCGGTGCTGGCCGCTTCGGCCACCGCGTTCCAGGTCATCAAGTGGTTCGGCGTGGCGTACCTGATCTATCTCGCCGTCAAGCAATGGCGCGCGCTGCCGGCGGACCTGTCCGACGAGTCCGCGGTGCGGCCGATCGGCAAGCCGTTGAGCCTGGTGTTCCGGGGTTTCCTGGTCAACGTCAGCAACCCCAAGGCGCTGGTCTTCATGCTGGCGGTGCTGCCGCAGTTCATCAATCCGCACCAAGCGCTGCTGCCGCAATACGTGATGATCACCGTGACCATGATCAGCGTGGACCTGCTGGTGATGGCCGGTTACACCGGGCTGGCGTCGAAGGTGCTGCGCCTGTTGCGTACGCCGAAGCAGCAGCGGCGGATGAACCGGACCTTTGCCGGGTTGTTCCTGGGCGCGGCGACCTTGCTGGCCACCATTCGCCGGGCACCGGTCTGAGGTAGTTCCGGCCCTATCGCTGGCAAGCCAGCTCCCACAGGTACAGCGGTGTTCTCAAGAACAGTGGTGAACCTGTGGGAGCTGGCTTGCCAGCGATGAGGCCAGTGAACTCAGCGCAAGATCTTCGCCGGCTCATCCGGCGGCAGATTGTTCTTCGGCACCGGGCGACCTTCTTGCCCAGGCACCGCACCACCCAACTGCTCCGCCATCTGCCGGGCGACATCCATGCCCAGCTCCTTCGACACTTCCCGCACTACCCGCGGTCGGTTGTGACTGACCTTGCCATCCCGCGCGCCCACCAGCTTGGTGTCCTGCCCCTCGCCCATGGCGGTGAACGCCGAGGTGATCTCGTAGGTGCTGGTATCGATCAGGCTGAAATCCGCCGTCAGGCTCAGGCCCAGCACCGATGAGGCGCTGTTGGTGTGGTCGAGTGCGCTGGCGTCGCTCTGGAAATCGATGTCCGACAGGGTGCCGAACAGCACATAGTCGGCGCCGTGGAAGTCGCCGGCCTTGATGCGCTCGATGATGTCGTAGACATCGGTCTTGGAGCCGGTGATGTACGGCTTGCCCTGGATCAGCTGGAACATCCCCGACTTGAGGATCTCGCCCTTGATGTCACCGCTGAACTTGCGCAGCTCGGTCTGCTCGATGTAGCTGTCGCTGTTCTCGTACTCGTTGTAGGTCGACGAACTGTTGGCGTTGTACAGGCTCGCCGACGAGTTGTTCTGCGACGACACAATGTGGATGTACTGCTCCACACGCTCCTGGTAAGCCAGGTCGGTGACCGCCACTTTTGGCGCTGCCTGCACCCCGAAGGCGCAGGCCAGGCCGAGAATTCCCATCCATGTACGCATTGCTCAGCGCTCCGTGGTCTTGCGGATTTCTTTTTCGTCCATCCATTCGGCCAGGCCGCTTTCGACGTCGACCAGTTGCAGGCTGAACTTGTAGAAGACGTCCTTGTAGTCGCTGCTGCGCTTGACGATGGAACTGATCGAACCTTCCAGGCGGTACTTGGCGGCGATCATGTTGCCGGTCTTGGCGATGGTGCTCTTCTTGTACAGCCCGCTCTGGTTCTGCAGCTTGAGCTGGTCGACCTGGCTCTCCATCTGGTCGTTGTCGCTGGCGAAGCGGGCGGTGCCGGATTTCATCAGCTGGGTCTTGATCGAGGTGGTGATCTCGCGGGTATCGATGTACTCGCTGGTCTTGTTCTTCACGTCGTAGACCTGCACCACCGGGCGGCCGCTCAGCACGCCGGACTGGGCCAGGGAGCGGGTCATGCTCTCGGCGATCATCTGCAGGTCGGTGGAGCCGAATTCGTTGGTCACCAGTTCGACGGCCTTGGTGTCGCCGTAGCTGATGTTCTTGCCGCCCAGTCCCGGGGCAGGAGTGGAGCAGCCGCTGGCCAGGGCAACGACGGCGGCGAGCAGGGAAAGGTGGACGAACTTCATGGAAAACTCCTGGGAAAAATTACTGGGACTGGACTTCGAAACGGAAGTCGGTGGCCTGCGGTACCGGTGCGATGGCCGGCAGCACGGTGGATTGCGAGCCGTACAGGGTCACGGTTTTCCAGATCTCGTCATCGGCCACCGGGAAGCCGTCGTCACCCAGCCAGGCGAAGCGGTAGAACAGGGTCTTGTTGCTGCCGCTNNTGCCGCTGGTGTTGTTCAGCGCCACCTTGACGGTAAGGAAGCCGTTTTCCCGGGCGACCCGCATCGGGCCGGTCTCGATGTTCTTCAGCTTGCCCATGACCGCGACCTTGCTCGCGGCGCTGCCGGGCTCGGGCGAGGTGGAGCAGCCGGCCAGCAGGGCGGCAGCGAGGGCGATGGAGAGTTTGAAGCGCATGGGCGGTCCTTCGGTTACTTGAGGCTGGCGACGGCGGCTGCCGACGGAGGAGTGACGACGTGGGCGGCCTGGCCCGTGGCATAGATCTGGTTGCCGATCACGCGCAGGGCGACGACCTGGTAGGGACGGTCGATGGTGACCGCAACCTTGTTGCCACCCAGGCCTGACGGCAGGTTCAACTGGTGCTCGCCCTGGCTCAGGCGCACACGGCCGACCAGGGTCTGGTTGGGCAGGGTGCGCCAGGTCCGGGTGTCGGCGCCTTCGGTGATTATCGCGGCGAGGCCCAGGATCAGGCCGGCCGTCGGATTGGTTTCGTTGAGTTTCTTCTGCGCCATGCCGCGGGTGACCGCACGTACCGTGGTGCGCAGGATGATACCGGGCATGTCGTCGCGTAAAGCGCGGCGCGACATGATCGAGGTGCTGTTAAGGGTGGTCAGGCCCAGTGCCTTGTTGTCCAGGGTGATCTGGCCGATTGCGGCGGTGGAGGTGTCCTCCTGGATGACCGGGAACGACAGCGTGGTGATGACCAGGTTGCCGCTGATCATCAACGGCAGGGCACTGCTCATCGAACTGCGGGCGGGAGCCAGGCCGCTTTGCACGACGATCAGCACGTCGCTGTCCTTTTGCTTGTCCTTCTCGCCGGTCTTGTCGAGATCGAGCAGCGCCTGCTCCAGCAGGGGCGTGTTCGGCAGCAGTTCGGCGGCGGTGCGATAACCCGGCGCGGCCAGGCCCTTCTCGCCCAGGGCCTCGTAGACATACCCCGACAGGTAATGGCTGAACGCGCTCTGGTAGCTGTTCTTGAGGCTGATCACCTCCGGTGCATCGAGGGTGGCGACCGGGTAGCCCTTGAGGTCCTTGTAGGCGGTCTTGACCCCTTCCTTGTCGGCTTGCTCTTCGCGCTTAAGGTATTCCTTGTCGCGCAGCTCGGCGATCAGCGCCTCGCGCTCGTGGGTCTTCTTGATCTCGGTGCGGGCGCCGTCGAAGTCGTTCTGCGCCAGCAGGTTGAGGGCCATCTGGGTGGTGAGCATGACCTTCTCGTAGTCATAGCCCTCGTAGCGGCGGATCTTGTCGTTGACCAGGTAGCTGCCGAACTGGCTCAGGTACTTCTCGCTGTCGAGCCTGACCGCTTCTTCCCATTTGAAAACGATGCCGTCGGCTGCGCGCCAGGCCGTCTGGCTACCGGCCAGGTCGCCTTTGGAGCGCAGCAGCTCGCCTTTTTCGAACCAGTAGAGCAGGTCTTTTTCTTCACTCGTGTTGTTCTTTTCCAGCACCGCCAGGGCGGCATCGACATTGCCGGTGCTCAGGTACTGGTTGGTTTCCTTGAGCTCGCTGTCGTAGCTGCGAAACACCGCGCAGCCGGTCAACTGGGTCGCCACGAACAACGTGGCAAGCGTGAGAACGCGGGACTTCATTGCGTCTTCCCTGAGATTGGAGGAGTCCTTTGCGGAAGTGCCCGTCCGAAAAGTTCTTGTAGGTCCGTGGTGAGTTCCGAATGGCTATGGGTCGAGGCTCGATCCACGAGTGCCATCATCGGTGCCATTATCCATAAAGTGTCAGACGAACGGTAATGTCGGCCGTCATGGAAATGGCAATTGATGAAATTGTTGCTAATTTTTACGATTCGCCTTGAGCCTGTCCGGAGGGCGGTGAACAATATTCGCCTCATCGCTGACCTCCGAGACTGGCCCCATGATTTCCCGTTCCCGCTTGATCGCCTGGCTGCTGTGGCCAGTGCTGGCCTTTGGCAGTGCCGTGGCACTTGCCGAACCTGTCGAGGGGGCGGCGAAAGCCCTGCATTTGCTGGACTACATCGGTGCCGATTACCCGCCGACCGTCAGCGCCGGCAAGGTCGTGGACGAGGCCGAGTACCGCGAGCAACAGGAGTTCGTCGGCACCTTGCAAGGGCTGCTGGCCGACCTGCCCGAGCGCCCGCAGCGCAAGGCCCTGGAAGAGGGTGTCGGAGCCCTGCGCCAGGCCATCAACGAGCGGCAGGACGGCCCGGGCGTGGCGCGTCAG
>DQAA01000610.1 GCA_003523465.1 Pseudomonas sp. | reverse complement strand
GGTCGGGCCTCATCGCTGGCAAGCCAGCTCCCACAGGTACAGCGCTGCTCTCAAGAACAGTGGTGAACCTGTGGGAGCTGGCTTGCCAGCGATAGGGCCATCAGCTACACCATCAAATTTCCCGCCTGCCTCCCTCCGATAACAAAAGATAACGTCCCGTTCGTTGTCAGCCCTTCGCAATCCCCATTAGGATGGCCATCAGCTATTGCAGGGCTCTGGAACACGCTTTTCGCAGTACCTGCATCTGGATTCACCCACATAACAAGAACCGGGGGACAGATCGATGACCGAGCCTCTTATAGCGGCGCCGCACAGCACATTGCGCGCGCGACCATGGGCATTGGCGGCCAGCATGGCTGTGCTGCTGAGCATGGGTTTATGGGCCGATAGCGTCGAGGCCGCAGCCTCCCAGGACGCGCAAGTCTGGTCAACCGTATCCGCCAAGTCCGACAAGGGCCTGCTGCTGGATGTCACCAAGGCCGGTGCGCGCCTGGTGATGGTCGGCGAGCGCGGGCACATTCTTTTCTCCGACGACCAGGGCAAGACCTGGACCCAGGCCAAGGTGCCAAGCCGGCAACTGCTCACCGCCGTCACCTTCGTCGACGACAAGCACGGCTGGGCCGTCGGCCATGACGCGCAGATCCTCGCCAGCAACGACGGCGGCGCGACCTGGAGCAAGCAGTTCGAAGACCTCTCCCGCGAAGCACCGCTGCTCGACGTCTGGTTCGAGAACACCGAGCACGGCCTGGCCATCGGTGCCTACGGCGCCATGCTAGAAACCACCGACGGCGGCAAGCACTGGCAAGACGTCAGCGACCGTCTCGACAACCCCGACGGCCTGCACCTGAACGGCATTGCCCGGGTCAAGGACGCCGGCCTCTTCGTCGTCGGCGAGCAGGGCACCCTGTACCGCTCCAGCGACGGCGGCCAGACCTGGACCAATGTCGACAGCCCCTATGAAGGCTCGTTCTTCGGCGTGATCGGCACCGCCCAGGCCAACACCCTGCTGGCCTACGGCCTGCGCGGCAACCTCTACCGCTCCAGCGATTTCGGCGATACCTGGCAGCAGGTCAGCCTCCAGGCGGCCCGCGGTCCCCTCGAATTCGGCCTGGCAAGCGCTACGCTTCTCGATGATGGCAGTCTGGTACTGGTGGGTAACGGCGGCAGCGTCCTGCGCAGCAGCGACGACGGCGTGACCTTCAATGTCTTCAACCGGGCCGACCGCCTGGCCCTGGCGGGTGCCAGTGGCTTGTCCGACGGCAATCTGATCCTGGTGGGGCAGGGCGGCGCACACTTCGCCACCACCACCGGTGCCGAGAGGGCGCAACCATGACCGTTCGGGAGTCGATCAGCATGAATCAGCACCATCAGGACAAGCCGACCACCCTCGAGCGCCTGATCTTCAATAACCGCCCGGTCGTCATCGCGATCTGCGTGCTGGTGAGCATTTTCCTGTTCTGGCAGGCGACCCTGATTCGCCCGTCCACCAGTTTCGAAAAGATGATCCCGCTGGAGCACCCGTTCATCCAGAACATGCTCGAACACCGCAATGACCTGGCCAACCTCGGCAACACCGTGCGCATCTCGGTGGAAGCGGTCAACGGCGATATCTTCGACAAGGACTACATGGAAACGCTGCGGCAGATCCATGACGAAGTCTTCTACATTCCCGGCGTCGACCGCTCGGCGCTGAAGTCGCTGTGGAGCCCCGCTGTGCGCTGGACCGAAGTGACCGAGGAAGGTTTCTCCGGCGGCGAGGTGATCCCCAACACCTACAACGGCTCCCAGGAAAGCCTCGATACCCTGCGCAACAACGTGCTCAAGTCCGGGCAGATCGGCCGGCTGGTGGCGAACAACTTCAAGTCCAGCATCGTCGATGTGCCGCTGCTGGAGTCCTACCCGGACCCGCAGGACCCGGGCAAGCAGGTCAAGCTTGACTACCAGCAGTTCTCCCATCAGCTGGAAGAGAAGATCCGCGACAAGTACCAGGCGCAAAACCCCAACGTGAAGATCCATATCGTCGGCTTCGCCAAGAAGGTCGGCGACCTGATCGACGGGCTGATGATGGTGGTGGGCTTCTTCGCCATCGCCTTCATGATCACTTGGGTCCTGCTGTACTGGTTCACCTGGTGCATCCGCAGCACCATCGCCGTGCTCATCACCACCCTGGTGGCGGTGGTCTGGCAACTGGGCCTCATGCATGTGGTGGGCTTCGGTATCGACCCGTATTCGATGCTGGTGCCATTCCTGATCTTCGCCATCGGCATCTCCCACGGGGTGCAGAAGATCAACGGCATCGCCCTGCAATCGAGTGACGCCGACAACGCCCTGACCGCCGCGCGGCGCACCTTCCGCCAGCTGTTCCTGCCGGGGATGATCGCCATCCTCGCCGACGCCGTGGGCTTCATCACCCTGCTGATCATCGATATCGGGGTGATCCGCGAGCTGGCCATCGGCGCCTCCATCGGTGTGGCGGTGATCGTCTTCACCAACCTGATCCTGCTGCCGGTGGCGATTTCCTATGTCGGCATCAGCAAGAAGGCCATCGAGCGCAGCAAGAAGGACGCCACCCGCGAGCATCCGTTCTGGCGCCTGCTCTCGTCCTTCGCCAGCGCCAAGGTCGCGCCGGTGTCCATCGCCCTGGCCGTGGTGGCCTTCGGCGGCGGCCTCTGGTACAGCCAGAACCTGAAGATCGGCGACCTCGACCAGGGCGCGCCGGAGCTGCGTCCGGACTCGCGCTACAACAACGACAACGCCTTCATCATCGACAACTACTCGACCAGTTCCGACGTGCTGGTGGTGATGGTCAAGACGCCGACCGAAGGCTGCTCGGTGTACGGCACCATGGCGCCGATCGACGAACTGATGTGGACCATGGAGAACACCCCCGGCGTGCAGTCGGCGATCTCCCTGGTGACCGTGTCCAAGCAGATGATCAAGGGCATGAACGAGGGCAACCTGAAATGGGAAAGCCTGTCGCGCAACCCTGAAGTGCTGAACAGCTCGGTGTCCCGCGCCGACGGCCTGTACAACGGCGACTGCTCCCTGGCCCCGGTGCTGGTGTTCCTCAACGACCACAAAGCCGAGACCCTCGACGGCGTGGTCAAGGCGGTCAAGCTGTTCGCCGACGAGCACAATCGCGAAGGCCTGGAATTCCTCCTTGCGGCCGGCAACGCCGGGATCGAGGCGGCCACCAACGACGTGATCAAGTCGGCCGAGCTGACCATCCTGATCCTGGTGTACATCTGCGTGGCGGTGATGTGCATGATCACCTTCCGCTCCTTCGCCGCGACCCTGTGCATCGTCCTGCCGCTGGTGCTGACCTCGGTGCTGGGCAACGCCCTGATGGCCTTCATGGGCATCGGCGTCAAGGTCGCCACCCTGCCGGTGGTAGCCCTCGGCGTGGGGATCGGCGTGGACTACGGGATCTACATCTACAGCCGCCTGGAAAGTTTCCTGCGCGCCGGCCTGCCGCTGCAGGAGGCTTACTACCAGACCCTGCGTTCCACCGGTAAAGCCGTTCTGTTCACCGGCCTGTGCCTGGCGATCGGCGTGTGCACCTGGATCTTCTCGGCCATCAAGTTCCAGGCCGACATGGGCCTGATGCTGACCTTCATGCTCCTGTGGAACATGTTCGGTGCCCTGTGGCTGCTGCCGGCACTGGCGCGCTTCCTGATCAAGCCGGAGAAACTCGCCGGGCAGAAGGGCAATTCGATCTTCGCCCACTGATCCCCTTTCCACGGAACCACACCGGGGGCCAGGCGTTCACAACGTCTGG
>DQAA01000445.1 GCA_003523465.1 Pseudomonas sp. | reverse complement strand
CGCCATTGGCCTGATCGGCCGCACCGCCGAGGGCTTCGCAGGCGGCGTAGGCGAGCAGCGGACGGACGCGCTTGCCGCCGTTCATCACGCTGTAGCGCATGGCTTCGTAAAGACGGGTGAGCTCTACCGAAGGGGCCTGGAACAACGGCTCCAGCGCCGCGTCGACCCGTGCCTGGCAAGCGGTCTGGTAGGCGCGGATCATTCGGCCTGTTCCGCATCGAAGGGCTCGGCGGCCAGTTCGCCGTCGCGCTCCAGAAGGATCTGCACCTTCTGCTCGGCCTGGGTCAGGGCGCCCTGGCAGTCGCGGGTCAGGCGGATACCTTGCTCGAAGGCGGTCAGCGAGTCTTCCAGCGACAGCTCGCCGTTCTCCAGGCGCTCGACCAGGGCTTGCAGGTCGGCGAGGGATTGCTCGAAATCGATGGCGGCTTTTTTACGGGCCATGGCGTCTGTCTCGGTGGCTGTTCGGAACCGCGCGACACTAGCAGAGCAGGGCATCCGGGGCAAATCAGCGGCGGCCTGTCCGGTCGCATTCGGGGCGCTCGCGTTGTGAGGGCTCATGGCTCTCTGCCATAATCGCGCCCGCTCCACGCCTGCAGCATTCCCTTTCGCCGTTTCGTATATGGACCCGGTTTGTGAGCTTTCTTTCGATCGAATCCGGCCTGTGTTTCATCCTTTTCTTCGTCCTGTACTGGAGCCTGTGCTGGAGCACCCGGCTGCAGAACACCCTGTTGCTGGCCGGCAGCTACGCCCTGGTGGCGAGCTTCAGCCCGTTCGCCCTCTACGTGCTGTTCGGCTACACCCTGCTGGTGTACCTGCTCGGGCTGCTGGCGGCGCGCTGGCCGGGGCGCTGGTTCAGTTACCTGGCGTTGCTGGCGCTGGTGCTCGGCGGCTTCTATCTCTTCAAGTACCAGGAACTGTTCGTCGCCGGTGCCCAGGCGGCGCTGGCGGGGCTCGGCCTGAACCTGTCGCTGCCGGTGTTGCAGGTGCTGGTGCCGATCGGCTTTTCCTTTTATNNTTTATGCCTTCCATTCGGTCAGCTACGTGGTGTCGATCAACCGCCGCGAGCTGGCGCCGGTGCCGCCGCTGGACCTGGCCCTGTACCTGGCGTTCTTCCCCAGCCTGATCGCCGGGCCGGTCAATCGCGCCGCGCAGATGCTCCCGCAGATCCGCACGACCGACCTGCGCGAGGTGCTGGAGCCGCAGCGGGCGCTGGGCCTGATTGCCCTGGCGCTGGTCAAGGTGTTCCTCCTCAGCGGCTGGCTGGGCAGCGCCTGGGTCGATCCGGTGTTCGAGACGCCGGGCAACTTCCCCCCGGCGCAGACGTTGCTGGCGGTGTACGGCTACAGCCTGCAGATCTACTTCAACTTCAGCGGCTACACCCACCTGGTCACCGGCATCGCCCTGTTGCTGGGCTTTCGCCTGCCGCCGAACTTCGATGCGCCCTATGTCGCGCGCAACCTGCGGGAATTCTGGACGCGCTGGCATATCAGCCTGTCCACCTTCATCCGCGACTATGTGTACATCCCGCTGGGAGGCAGCCGCCGTGGTGCCTGGCTGGCGACGCTGAACATGTTCCTGGCGATGCTGGTGTCCGGCCTTTGGCACGGGGCGAGCGTCAACTTCCTGATCTGGGGCGCGCTGCATGGCGTGGGGCTGGCCCTGTACAAGCTGTATGCCCGGCTGGGCTGGTCGGGGCCGGCGTGGTTGGGGCGGGTGCTGACCTTCCACTACGTGGCCTTCGCCTGGATCTTCTTCCGCAGCACCAGCCTGGATGGTGCGCTGGACATGCTCGGCGGGCTGTCCGCTGCCGATCTGCTTGGCGAGAGCGGCGTGCTGCTCCTGGCGTGCACCTTCGCCCTGATGATCTATCCCCAGACGCTGGCCCTGCTGCGCGGTGGTTTCGCCGCCACCACGCGACTGCCGTGGCAGTTCTATCCGTTGCCGTTCGCGTTGTTCCTGGCCCTGGTGATCTTCGCCGCGCCGTCCGGAGTGCCGGGGTTCATCTATGCCGGTTTCTGACAATCGCCAGCTGTTGCGCACGCAATTGAATGCGGCGCGGGTGCTGTATGCGCTGCTGCTGAGCGGCGTGCTGCTGGTCTGGCTGAACCAGCAATCCCTGAGCCTGTATTGCCAGCAGCGCTATCACCAGAGTTGCGAATTGCCGCTGCTGGGGGAGAGTGCGCTATGGCGGCTGGGCGGCAATCTCAACCAGGCGCTGGTCGATGCCCGCGAGCGCTTTTTCGACAGCCTGAACGGGCCGCCAGTGCTGGTAGCGGCGGAGCCGACGGCGCCGACCCCGGAAGTCGTGGCGCTGTCGCCGAACATGCCGGTGGTCACGGTGATCCTCGATACACCGCCGGCCACGCCAGTACCTGCGAAGCCCAAGCCCGTGCCGGCTCGTGTGCCGGTCGCGGCTCCCGCTCCGGTGGCGAAACCCGTGGCGGTATTGCCACCTCCGGTCCCGGCGTCGCCCCTGGTTACCCTGAGCAGCAGCGACGAAGTCTTCCTGGTCGGCGACTCGATGATGCAGGGCGTGGCTCCGCACCTGTCCAACACCCTGCTCAAGCGCTACGGCATTCGCAGCATCAACCTCAGCCGGCAGAGCACCGGGCTGGCCTATCCGGGGTTCTTCAACTGGCCGCAGACGGTGGCGAAGACCCTGCGTGAGCGGCCGAAGATCCGCTTGATGGTGGTCTTCCTCGGCCCCAACGACCCATGGGACATGCCCCAGGGCAAGGGCAAGCCGTTCCTGCGTTTCCGCACTCCGGCCTGGGAGCTGACCTACCGCCAGCGCATCGACGCGATTCTCGACCAGGCCCGCGAGCGCGGCGTGCAGGTGATCTGGGTCGGCCCGCCGAACATGCAGCAGGCGCGGCTGTCGACGGCCATGGCCTATCTCAGCGAGCTGTATCGCCAGCAGGCGCAGCAGCATGGCCAGCACTATGTGTCGGCCAACGTCGTGCTCGGTTACAAGGCCGANNGGGCGGGCAACTGCGCACCCGCGCCGACGATGGCATCCATTTCACCATTCCCGGGCAGAAGCTGATCGCCAACCAGGTGCTGGCGCTCATCGCCTTTCCCGGCCCAACCGTGACGGGGCATTGAGATGCGTCGAATGCTTTCCCTTCTACTGCTGGGCTGCCTGCTGACTGCCGGTCCGGCCCAGGCGCTGAGCCGCGACGGCAACCTCGGCCTGCTCGCCGGCAAACTGCGCAC
>DQAA01000139.1:2131-3923 GCA_003523465.1 Pseudomonas sp. | reverse complement strand
CCGGGTGATGTTGCAGGAGTTGCTCAACTGGCATATCGCCGCGCCGCGGTTGATCACGATCGCCGGGCATGCGGCGGCGGAATTGCCGGCCACGGCGCCCGCCGGTGAAGAAGGGCTGGCCGGGCTGGACAAGATCTNNGTGCTCTGGTATGCCTTCTTTGCCTTGTGGACCGTGTTGGGTTGAGCTTCCCGGGGCCGCCTGGCGGCCCCGCAATACTGACTGGCGAGTCATTTACCTTAAGTTACAAAACCCTCCTTCGATATGCGCTATACAGGTGCTGCGGCGTCCAATGGCTAACTGCCATTGCGTTCGACAACAATAAGAATTCGAAGGAGACGACCAGTGAAGAGCCTGTTGCGTCCGGCCATTGCCCTGATGAATCGCCTGAGCTTCGGGATGAAGTTCAGCCTGATCAGTGTGCTGTTCTTCCTGCCCATGCTGGTGACCAACTTCTACCTGGTCCGTGATTCCTACGCCCAATTCAATGCCACCCGCGATGAATTGCAGAGCCTCGATCTGCTGCGCGGCACCCTCGCCGTACGCGGCGACCTGGAAACCCTCGGCAATCTGGTGCAGATCAACGCGGTGCTCGGCCAGTCCGGCAAGGCCGAGGATATCGAGTCGCGTATCGACAGCCTCGGCCAGCAGATCCAGGACAAGCTCAAGGCCTTGCAGGCGGTCCACAGTGACGAAGCCATGGCCCAGGGGTTCGCCGACAAGCGTGACGAACTCCTCGAAGCCCTGCGCACTGCTCTCGCCGAAACCTCGCTGCAGGCCCAGGTGGCCCTCTTCGACAAGCTGCAGACCCCGGCGCAGAACCTGCCGCGCCTGGTCGCCAGCCAGTCCGGGCTGAGCCAGGATGTTGACGGCGCCACCCGCCAGCTCACCGAGCTGCTGACCACGGTCACCCCGCAAGTCACCCAGGCCCTCGGCGAAGGCCGCTCCATGGGCTCCTATTCCCTGGCCCAGGGCTTTATCAACTCCACCGCCAGCACCCGTTTCGAAGACCTGCTGCTGCGCCTGGAAAAACTCTCCGCCGACTACGCCCTGAAAATCCAGGACGTGCTCGCTGCCGATCGTCAGGCCGAAGTCCGTCTGGGCACCCAGGCCGCGGCTAGCCAGGCCTCGCTGAAACAGGCTTCGGAGCTGTTCGAAAGCCAGGTGATCGTGGCTGAAACCCTCGACGCGCCCTGGGCCGGTTTTTATAAGCAGACCAGCGACCTGATGGCCCGCACCTACGAGCTGAACGACGCCACCCTGGGCTTTCTCGACCAGCAACTGCAAGGCCGTCTCGGCGAGTACCGCAGCCACATGATCCTGCTGGTCGTGGCCCTGGCCACGGTGTTCCTGCTGGTGGTCTATCTCTACAGCGGCTTCTACGTTTCGACCCGCAACACCCTCAACAGCCTCGGCGAGGTGATGGACAAGGTGGCGGCGGGCGACATGACTGTCAGCTACCAGGTGGAGAGCCGCGATGAACTGGGCGAGCTGGGGCAGATGTTCAACGGCACGGTCAAGCGCATCCATGACCTGATCGAAAAGGTCGGCCAGACCGTCGCCGAGGTGGAGCGCCAGGCCGAGCAGGTGCACCAGGTGTCGTCACGCAGCAACCAGGCGGTCAGCGGCCAGCGCGGGCAGATCGAGCAGGTGGCCACGGCGATGAACCAGATGTCCGCCACCGCCCAGGAAGTGGCGCGCAGCGCTGCGGTGGCGGTGAACAGCGCCCACAGCGTCAACCAGGAAACCGTCACCGGCCGTGGCCTGGTGGAATCCCAGCAGGGCAGCATCGCC
>DQAA01000139.1:0-2072 GCA_003523465.1 Pseudomonas sp. | reverse complement strand
GCCGAGCAGACCAACCTGCTGGCCCTCAACGCCGCCATCGAAGCGGCGCGGGCGGGGGAGCAGGGGCGTGGTTTCGCGGTGGTGGCGGATGAAGTGCGCACCCTGGCCAAGCGCACCCAGCAATCCACCGGGGAAATCGACGAAATGATCTCGCGCCTGCAGAACGGCGTGGGGGCGGCGGTACGGGCGATGGACAGCAGTCACCAGATGGCGGCGGGTACGGTGAGCCAGTCGCAGCAGGTGCAGCAGGCGCTGGAAAACATCCTCGGCGCGATCGGCAGCATCGTCGACCAGAACCAGCAGATCGCCGCGGCGGTGGAGCAGCAGACCGCAGTGGCCCATGACATCGACCAGAACATCGTGCAGATCAACCGCGCCGCCGAGCACACCACCCAGGGCGCGCACCAGACCGAGGATGCCAGCCGGCAGCTGAATGCCCAGGTGATGGAGTTGAAGCAGTTGATCGGGGCGTTCAGGGTCTGAGCCCACACGGTCCCTGTGGGAGCTGGCTTGCCAGCGATGAGGCCCTCAAGGCCAACCAAAAATCCTGCAGGCATTGCGGCTACTGGCCTCAGCCAGAACCCCTGCTTCAATGCCCATGATCCCGGCCAGCGCCCCGGCAATCTCCGGAAGATGCACTGGACTGTTCCTCATCCCCGGATACATCGCCGGCGCCATGTCCGGCGCATCGGTCTCCAGCACCACCGACTCCAGCGGCAGCCGTGGCAGCACCTTGTGCAGCCTCAGCGCCTGGGACCAGGTCGCGGCGCCGCCGAGTCCGAGGCAGAAGCCCAGGCGGATGTACTCCCGCGCCTCCTCATAACTGCCGGCGAAGGCATGAATGATCCCGCCGCGCTTGAGCCGGAAACGCTTGAGCGTGGCAATCACCGCCGCATGACTGCGCCGCACATGCAGCAACGCCGGCAGGTCGAAATCCACCGCCAGCTGCAATTGCGCCTCGAACAGCGCCTGCTGCCGTTCGCGATCCAGCGCTTCCAGGTAGTAATCCAGCCCGAACTCCCCCACCGCACACAGCTGCGGATCACCGCGCAAGCGGCTCAGCCAGTCGCCCAGCGTGGTCAGGTGGTCGGGCCGATGATCGTCGAGGTACACCGGATGCAGGCCGAACGCCGCATACAGCGACGGTTCGGCCTTGACCAGGTCCCACACCCGCTGCCAGTTGGCCTCGTACACCCCCAGCACCACCATCTTCTCCACTCCGGCGGCCGTGGCCGCGGCGAGCAGCTCGCCGCGGTCAGGGTCGAAGTCGGGGAAGTCGAGGTGGGTGTGGGTGTCGATCAGGCGCATGTCAGCCCTTGAAGATCCGCTGCTTGAAGGTCCGTGCCACGGCGTGGATGCCCGGCTGGTACTGCTTTTGTTCCACGGCGGCGAGGGCAAGTTCCAGGGCGGTCTGGGCGATCAGAACGTGCTGCTGGGCCATGGCGTTGACCGGCAGCGGCAGGAAGTCGAGCAACTGGGTGTCACCGAAGGTGCCAAGGTGCAGGGCCCGGGAGTCCGCCGGGCGGGTGGACAGCACGTCGAACACGCCTTGCAGCAGCACGTAGGAGGTGGTCACCAGGGCGTCCGGCAGGCGGCCCTGGTCGGCCAGCAACTGGCTCATCAGTTCGCGTCCGCATTCACGGCTGAACGCGTCGCCCTGGTACTGGCTGACCTTGCCGTCGAAGGCATGCAGCGCCTGGTCGAGGATGCCCTGCAACTGGCCTGGCTGGATGCCGAGCGGGCACCGCTGCCTTGCGAGCCGATCGAGATTCCGGCGTTGTGGGAAATGCTCTGCGAAGACGCCTGTTTCGAAACCGGCTGGCCCCGGGAGCAACTGCATTGCGAACTGGACGGCGACTGCTGGGTACAGGGGCATCTCAACAGCCTGGCCCAGGCCCTGGAAAACATCCTGCGCAATGCCATTCGTCATTCCCCCGGCGACGGTGTGGTGCGCCTGGGCGGCCAGCGTCAGGGCGAGTACTGGCTGCTGTGGCTGGAAGACCAGGGCGGCGGGGTGGACGAGGCGGAGCTGGAGCGGATCTTCGCCGCCTTCACCCGGCTCGACGGCTCGC
>DQAA01000240.1 GCA_003523465.1 Pseudomonas sp. | reverse complement strand
CTCGGCGCCCAGCGGGGTGAGCTGCTTGCCGAGGTCGTCGGCGCCCGCCGCCAGCACCGGCTGCAAACCCAGGACGGCGGTGGAAAGCACGGCGGCACAGAAGGTCTTGAGAGCAAAAGGAATGTTCACGGATGTCCCCTCAGAATGTTGTTTTAACCGAGAAGGCCAGGTAGTCCCGGTCTTTCAGTGCTTGTTTGAAGGTGAATCGGGAAGCGGCATCGAGGTTGGTGTCCTCGGGGCCGTAGTAGTGGGTGTAGGTCAGGCCGAAGGTGACCCGGTCGAGGTAGGTGGCGGTCACGCCGACGTTGAAGTCGCCGCCGCGGTCCGGACCGAAACTGCTGACCACCGCCGACTTGCCCATGGGGAAGTAGCTGATGCCCAGTGGCACGCTGAGGTCGATGCCGGGGAACACCTGGCGGTAGGTAGGGGTGTAGACCAGCTTGAGGCCGACACCGTCGTCGGTGGCACCGGGGTCCAGGGCGGCGCGGTTCCTGGTCACGCTGAGCAGGCGGTTCCAGGCCACTTCGCCGACCAGGCTGGCTTCGTTGGCAACGAAAGACGGACCGAGGGAGGCGATCATGTTCAGGTTGAGGTGGGCGGTGCGGCCGACGGCGTACAGCGGGTGGTCGTCGTTGTCGGCGACCACGCCGGCGGCGACGGTCTGGCCGTTGGAAACCAGGGGCATGTTCCAGCGCATCGAGGCCTCTCCGGCGAAGCTGAATTCGTCGACGCTGGTGGCGAAGCTGGCGCCCAGGGCGCGGATGTTTTCCGGGTAGACCCAGTAGTATTCGCCGATCTGCCCGGTAGCGAAGTTCGGCCCGGTGACGCTGGGTTTCAGGTACAGCTTGGGCGATTTGTCGTGGTACTGGATAGCGTACAGGCCGTACTCCACGGTGTCGGCGGTGTAGCGCAACTGCAGGCCGCCCTGCCCCGAGCTTTTCGCTTCCTTGTCGTTGCCGTGGAAGAACGCCGCCGGGCTGCTCGGGTTGCCGCCGAGGAAGGTCGGGAACGGCGTGCCGACGATCAGCCGCTCGTTGCCTTCGCCGATGGTGTCGCTGACCGAGAAGTAGCTGCCGGCGCCCGGCAGGCGGGTTTCCTCCCATTCGAACTGGTAGTAGGCACCGAGGGACAGCGCGTCGGTGAGCTGGAAGGTGCCGGACAGCTGGCTGACCGGGCGGGTGATTTCCTTGAACTGGGTGTTGGGCACCGAGACTGCCTTGACCACGTCCACCGGAGCCATGCCGCCGGCGATGCCGTTGGCGCCGAAGAACAGGCTTTCACCCCAGATCAGGCCATGGCGACCGAGGCGCACGGAGGCGGCACGCTCGGCCACTTCGCCGTTCCAGTAGACGAAGGCGTCCAGCAGCTCGGCATCGCCGCCGTGCAGGTGACGGGTGTCGTCGCTGAACTGGTCGTAGGCCACCGAGCGCACGTTGGCCCGGGACGGGTCGTTGTTGTCGTTGTCCTTCTGGTACTCGCTGTCGAACCAGCCGGCACCGCTGAGGCGGGCGCCGAAGTCGCGGTAGCCGATGTCCAGTTCGGAAAGGATATCCAGGCGGTTGGAGATCAGGCCCTTGTCGAAGGCGCGATCGCCGTCGTCCTGGTTGAGCGCGACCTGGCCGCCGGTGAGCTTGCTGCTCTGGCCCTCGGTGCGCCAGGCGGCGCTGTATTTGAGTGTGTTGTCCCAGCGCAGGCTCAGGTCCGGGGAGCCGGTCTGGATCTCGAATGCCTGGGCGCCGGGAATGCCCATGACCAGCGCCGCAGCGAGCGTCAGGGTGGAAGGCGCACGCCGCGATGCGGCGATGGAGCGAATAGCCATCGATCGAACCCTCTTTTATTGTTTTTGTTGGCATCTTTTTCGGGCCACCACCGGCCGGTAAGGCAGCCGGACCGGGTCTGGTCGTAGCGCCAGGGTGGCGCCGCCCGGCGGGATAGACCGGGCGACGAGCACAGGTTGACCTGCAGGGCTGTCTCTGACTAATCGCTTGTCGGGATGCGACCTATCGAGCGGCGCGATACCTGAAACCCATCGCCNNAGGCGGGATGCCAGGTATCGGAAAACGCGATGCCCGGCCGCATTGACGGCGTGCGAAGGCGACGGGAAGGTATCGACAAAACAACTACAAGAAGCCTGAGCCATGCGTTTTCACCACCTGGATCTCAACCTCCTGGTCGCACTGGATGTCTTGCTGGAAGAGCAGAACATCACCCGCACCGCCGAGCGCCTGCACATGACCCAGTCCGCCACCAGCGGCGTACTCGGCCGCCTGCGGACCTTCTTCGAAGACGAGCTGCTGGTGCAGGTCGGGCGGCGCATGCAGCCCACGCCCTATGCCCTGGAACTGGCCGGGCCGGTGCGGGAAGTGCTGCTGACGATCCGCTCCTCGATCACCGCCCGCCCCATGTTCGACCCCACTGCCAGCAAGCGGCATTTTCGCCTGGTGACCTCGGATTACTTGATCAGCGTGCTGTTCGCCCAGGTCATCCAGCGGATTCACCAGGAGGCGCCGGGGATCACTTTCGAGATGCTCAGCCCTGGCGACAACAGCTCCGAATTGCTGATCCGCGGCGAGGTGGATTTGATGATCGTGCCCGAGCGCTACCGCATCGACGAGCACCCGGCGCAGTTGCTGTTCGAGGAGGACCACGTCTGCGTGGTCTGCCGCGACAACCCCGAGGTGGGAGACAGCCTGAGCCTGGAGCAGTACCTGGCAATGGGGCATATCTCGGTGGGGTTCGGGCGCAACCGGCACCTGAGCATCGAGGACTGGATCATGAACCAGTACGGCGTGAAGCGGCGGCTGGAGGTGATCAGCAATGACTTCAACACCCTGCCGCAACTGCTGGTGGGGACGTTGCGGGTAGCGACCATGCACCGGCGGCTGGCGCAGCTTTATGCGCAGTACCTGCCGTTGCGGATACTGCCCACGCCGATGGAGATTCCGGTGATGGGCGAGTTCATGTTGTGGCACCGGAGCATGGAGGGGGACCCGATGCTGAAGTGGTTGCGGGGGCGGATTCGGGATTGCATCCAGGATATCGATCTGCCGGTGACCTGATGGAGTGATGATGAATTCACTACCGCTATCGCTGGCAAGCCAGCTCCCACAGGGTTCTGTGCCGTTCGCAGAGTCCCGGGTCGGCTCGGTCAAAACTGTGGGAGCTGGCTTGCCAGC
>DQAA01000331.1 GCA_003523465.1 Pseudomonas sp. | reverse complement strand
CGGGTGTGCGCAGGGCCAGCGAGGCCAGTCGCTGGAACCAGCTCACCGACCAGGCCCGCCCGGGCATTCGCCAGGGTGAGCGAGCGGCAGTCAGCGTCATGGACGAGCAGCGCGCGATCAAGAAAGTGCCGGACAACCTGCGGCGCATGGAAAAAGGCGGGCTGTGGCGCGAGGTCTACCGTCACAGTGGCGATGACGGTCGGGAGACGTTCTACGTCATGGATCGCGGGCGGCATTTCCAGGTGGTTCACGACCGTGACCTGCACACCCTGCGCCTGGTCGACCCGCGCCATCCGCAGGCGCAGTACCGGGTGCCGATTCGCCTGGGCTCGGGTAACCGCTGGCAGTTCAACGAGCAGGTCGGGATACGCGGCGGGGCGCCGACCCTGTATGTCGGGCAGGTCCGGGAGGTGGCGGATGCCTTCCCGGCAAGGACCAATCCACTACCGCAGCGGGGTGCCTTGCAAGGTGAGGGCCTGGTCGCCCGCTGCGATCCGGCAGGCAGCGACAACTATCTGTACTCGCTGAATATCGAGTCGTGCGTGGTGGCCTGCCTGTACAACCCGGCGACCCGCAGCGGTGCGCTGATCCATATCGATCACAACATCGGCCGGCTGGTGGAAGAGGCGCTGGATTCGGCCTTGCGCGGTATCGGTCGGGGCGAGGGGGAAGGGCGGATAAGCGCGACCCTGGTCGGTGGCGACTGGCTGTCCACCGGGGCGGATATCGGCGGGNNCGCTCGGCCCTGGCTCGCCGGGGGATCCAGGCGAACTGGGATCATTGGTCGTATTCGTCGTGCCTGGGCAACATCTACGGTGTTCGCCTCGATCTGGCCGAGGGCACGACCAGCGTCTTCACCTCAACCCGTTCCGGGGTGCAAAAGGTGATCGATCCAATCCTGCTCGATGCGTCCCTGGGCGGCACCAGCGATATCGCCCAGCGTGCCCGGCGTTTTATGGAGCGCTTCCGCCAGGAGGGCCTGGTGCAGCGCCGTGACGGAGAAATCGTCACCCTGAGCGGCAGGCCGGCGAGCGCCGGGCAGGTCGAAGCGCAGGCCTTCCAGCTGACCGTACTGGATAACTGAGGTCCAATGAAAAAGCCCCGAACCTGGGTTCGGGGCTTTCTTGCATTCACCGTGGGGCAAACGTGGCGGGATTACTCCGAGGCTAGCTTGTGTTCCAGGTAGTGAATGTTGACGCCGCCCTTGCAGAAGGCTTCGTCACGGACCAGCTCGCGGTGCAGCGGGATGTTGGTCTTGATCCCGTCGACGACGATTTCATCCAGGGCATTGCGCATGCGTGCCATGGCTTCTTCGCGGTCTTTACCGTACGTGATCAGCTTGCCGATCAGCGAGTCGTAGTTCGGCGGAACCGAGTAGCCGCTGTACAGGTGGGAGTCGACGCGAACGCCGTTGCCGCCTGGCGCGTGGAAGTGCTTGACCTTGCCTGGGCTCGGGATGAACTTCTTCGGGTCCTCGGCGTTGATCCGGCACTCCAGGGAGTGACCGCGGATCACCACGTCTTCCTGGCTGAACGACAGCTTGTTGCCAGCGGCGATGCTCAGCATCTCCTTGACGATGTCGATACCGGTGACCATTTCCGAAACCGGATGCTCTACCTGCACGCGAGTGTTCATCTCGATGAAGTAGAAGCTGCCGTTCTCGTAGAGGAACTCGAAGGTGCCGGCGCCACGGTAGCCGATCTCGACGCACGCCTGGACGCAGCGGGCGAAGACTTCCTGGCGGGCTTTCTCGTCGATGCCCGGGGCCGGGGCTTCTTCCAGTACCTTCTGGTGACGGCGCTGCAGCGAGCAGTCACGGTCGCCCAGGTGTACGGCGTTGCCCTGGCCATCGGAGAGTACCTGGACTTCCACGTGACGCGGGTTGGTCAGGAACTTCTCCAGGTAGACCATCGGGTTGCCGAACGCAGCACCGGCTTCGGTACGGGTCAGCTTGGCCGAGGAGATCAGGTCTTCTTCCTTGTGCACGACGCGCATGCCGCGACCACCACCGCCACCGGCGGCCTTGATGATCACCGGGTAGCCAACCTCGCGGGCGATTGCCAGCGCGGTTTCTTCGTCTTCCGGCAGCGGGCCGTCGGAGCCCGGTACGGTCGGAACGCCGGCCTTGATCATGGCGTCCTTGGCCGACACCTTGTCGCCCATCAGGCGGATGGTGTCGGCGTTCGGGCCGATGAAGGCAAAGCCGGATTTCTCGACCTGCTCGGCGAAGTCGGCGTTTTCAGCCAGGAAGCCATAGCCAGGGTGAATGGCGGTGGCACCGGTGACTTCGGCGGCGGCGATGATCGCCGGGATATGCAGGTAGGAGTCCTTGGACGCGGCCGGGCCGATGCACACGGACTCGTCAGCCAGGCCCAGGTGCATCAGCTCGCGGTCGGCCGTGGAGTGTACGGCGACGGTCTTGATGCCCAGTTCCTTGCAGGCACGCAGGATACGCAGGGCAATTTCGCCGCGGTTGGCGATCAGAACTTTTTCCAACATCGCAGGCTCTCCGCGGTTCAAACGATGGTGAACAGCGGCTGGTCGAACTCAACCGGCTGGCCGTCTTCTACCAGGATGGCGTCGATCACACCGCCGATATCGNNTGGTTCATCATTTTCATGGCTTCGACGATGCACAGGGTGTCGCCTTTCTTCACGGCCTGGCCGACTTCGGCGAAGGCTGGCGAGGTTGGCGAAGCCTTGCGGTAGAAGGTACCGACCATCGGCGAACGAATCACGGTGCCTTTCAGTTGTGGTGCGGCAGCGGCTGCTTCGGCAACCGGGGCAGCGGCGGCGGCAACAGGGGCTGCAACCGGAGCGGCGGCAACCGGGGCCGGCGCGTAGTACTGCTGGGCTGGAGTCTTGCTGTGGCGGCTGATGCGCACGGACTCTTCGCCTTCCTTGATTTCCAGCTCGTCGATGCCGGACTCTTCCAGCAGTTCGATCAGTTTCTTGACTTTACGAATATCCATTAATCATCAACTCCCAAGATTTGGTCAGGGTCGTATGAACGTGATTCAAACGTTCTTGTAAGCCCGGCGATTGCCAGGCTCGCGTTATTCAGGATTTGGCGGCCAGTTGTTCCAGGGCGGACTCCAGGGCCAGGCGGTAACCGCTGGCGCCCAGACCGCAGATCACTCCCACCGCGACATCGGAAAAGTAGGAGTGGTGACGGAACGGCTCGCGCTTGTGCACGTTGGAGAGGTGCACTTCGATGAATGGGATGCTCACCGCCAGCAATGCGTCACGTAATGCAACGCTGGTGTGGGTGAAAGCCGCCGGATTGATCAGGATGAAGTCCACGCCTTCGTTGCGCGCGGCGTGGATCCGGTCGATCAGTTCGTATTCGGCGTTGCTTTGCAGGTACTGCAGGTGGTGGCCGGCGGCGCGGGCACGCTGCTCCAGGTCCTGGTTGATCTGCGCCAGGGTCACGGCGCCGTAGACACCGGGCTCGCGCGTTCCGAGCAAATTCAGGTTGGGGCCGTGCAGCACCAGTAGGGTCGCCATCTGCGCATCCTTTGATTTTGTAGGACATGAATACAAGCGCGGCGACTATGCCGCAAGACCAGTGCACTGTCCAGTTAACTGCAATAGCCAGCACGATGACCGAGATTCGCGCGAAATATATGACTATTTTGTTAATCCCGGTCATTGGCCGCGGTTTTTTCGCGGCCCCGGAAGTTATAGACGCAGATCGGCGCGGATGCGCTGGAGATGCTCGGCGAATTCGCCGGCGTTGGTCTCGCCGACCACCCGGGCGGCGGTGTTTTCGCTGCCGTTTGCCGCAAAGAACAGCAGCGCCGGCGGGCCGAACAGTTGATAGCGGTCGAGGAGGGCGCGCTGTTCGGCGCTGCTTTGGGTGATATCGAAGCGCACCAGCCGGTATTCCTTGAGCAATGGCAGCACGTTCGGCGCATTCAGCACTTCACGCTCGATCACCTTGCAACTGATGCACCAGTCGGCGTACCAGTCCAATACCAGCGGCTGGCCGGCGGCCTTGGCCTCGGCGAGTACGCGATCGAGTTCGCCGGGGCTGTCGATGGTCTGCCAGCTGTCGCTTTGCGCCTGGGTCGCCACTACGGCGTTG
>DQAA01000066.1 GCA_003523465.1 Pseudomonas sp. | reverse complement strand
GGCGCCACGGACCATCGCCTCGACCACCTCCTGGCTGACCGCACCGACCTTGCCGAACAACGCCTCCGGCACCTGCAACTGGCGGGTCTTCTGCGCGTTGGAATAGGTCACGTAGCCGGCCTCGAACCAGGCCGAACTANNCACCTCCGGTACAGGATTCGGCGGTGGTGACTTGGGCATTGAAACGACGCAGATGTTCCCCCAGGCGGGTGGAAAGAACGGTGATCGGGTCCATGGCGAGCTCCTTGGGAAAAACCGCCTTACCCTACACCACTCAGAACGCCAGTGCGCGCACGTACGCCTGGCAGGCGCGCAAGGCAATCAGTCCTTCGTCTCCGTCGCCGACGATGGCGACAATTCGTTGAGCATGCGCCGGGTCAAGTCGGGCTCGCGGGGGGTCATGAACCACGCCGCCGGTGCTGGCGGTGGCAGGCACAGTGGCGGTGTCAGCGTCGCTGGCGAGGAGGACTGACAACCGCAGATCAGCAGTAGCCAGGCGGTCGCGCAGGCGAGCCTGAGTCTGTTGGGCATCGATAAGCTCCCGGAAATGGGTCAGGTCGGCGGACCGGAGGCGTTGTTCAAGAGCAAGGCGGCGGCCCTGCTCATCCTGCAACCGTGCGGCAAGGGCCTCGGCCAATTGCTGGCGCTCGCGGGCGTATTCGCTCTCGCGCAAGGCCATGGCCCGCTCATGGCGCCACGCCTGGACCTGCCAGGTCAGCCCGCAGGCCGCGAGCACCAGCATCGCCAGCACGATCAGCCGAGCCCGGTTCAACACAGCACTTCCCGCGCCCGGGCCCAGAGCTTCAGGCGATCTTCCAGCCCGTTGAGCCCCCCATTGATATGCCGGGTGATGCGATTGAATTCGCCCAGGTCGGCCAACTGGTTGAGCCCGCGCGAATGCCAGAACCAGGCCGCCGACTCGGTGGCCCACTGAGGTTCTTCAAGCATCTGCGGACGCGCCAGCAAGCGATCGTCCTGGAACAGCGCCATGCTGCAGGCGCGGTAGTTGTTGCGCCCGGTGACCTGGATCAGGCCGCGGCCGCAGTACAGCTGGCCATCTCCATCGGCCTCCGGCGTATTGCCCAGACGCACGGCCAGACTGCCAGTGTCGTAGCGCGCCAGGTACTGCGCCGAGCCCAGCTCCTTCACATAGCGCAGTTGCCCGGACTCATGCCCGATCTGGGCGAGAAAGGCGGCCATGCGGCGTGGCGTGTCGATGGACCAATGGGCCATGGCGGCATTCAACGGTGCAACGAAAACGCCCGCTGAAGCGCGGGCGTTGGGATAGATACGGAACAGGTCGGTTTCTGTCAGGTTCATTTACGGCCCTCGCTCTGCTCGGCCTTGAGCGGTCTGGTTTGTTGGGTTTTCTGGCTTTTGGCGGTGGCCTTGCCCTGCTTGCCNNTTGCCGCCGTTGCACTGGATACTGGTGCTCCAGCCACTGGAGGAGAATGTCTGGGTGACGCTGTCGATCAGGTATTCACCGTCGAGCCCTTCCTTGAAGCCCTGGAAATTGAGCACGCGCTCGGCGAACAGATCGGCGCGCCCGGGCATTTCCAGGCTGACCGTGGCAGTGCTGCGATTGAACGCGGCGAGACGCGCCTTGGCGGCCTGCTCGGCGGCGGATTTATCCGGATAACAGTGGCGCTCGGTATAGACCGCATCGATGGTTTCCGGACAGTCCGCGTTCCCCAGTTCGACCACCTGCTGCTCGCCGGTGTTCGGGTCCTGGTGCTTGGTGCGTATAGCCTTGTGCGTGGAACGGTCCTGCAACTGGAAACGCCAGTTGCTGACATCCCTCGGCGAAATATCCAGCACGCCAAGGGTCTTGCCGCTGGCACTCTCACCGCCCTGGCGCGGCAACACCAGCAGGTTGCCATCGCCGATCTTGGCGGTGCAGTCGTACTGTCGGGCCAGGCGGGTGATGAAGTTGAAATCCGATTCGTTGAACTGGTCGACCCGCGCAATCCGTGTAGTCACGATGCATCGGGCCTGCCAGCCGTTGCGCGCGGCGATATCGCGGACGATCTGCTGCAACGGCACATCCTCCCAACTGCCGCTGCGGATGGTCTTGCCGGTGCCGCGCATATCGCTGGCCTTGCCACGAATCTCCATGACCGATGGCGGGCCGGACAGATCGACCTGATCGACCACGTAGCGACCCAGGCGCGTCAGTTCCTGTCCGGCATAACCGAGATAGATCTCCACCTCGGCACCCCTGGCCGGCAGCGCCAGGGCACTGTCGCGATCATCGATTTTCAGGTCGAAATCATCGGACTCCATGCCCGGCTTGTCCGAGGTGCGCAGTTGCAGCAGGCGATCATTGATCAGCGCGGTAATGTCCTTGCCATCGGCGACGATGCGAAACACAGGTTGCATGGCTCAAGCTCCAGAAAAGACAGGCCCCGCGCATGGCGGGGCCTGAAAGTGCAGATAACGGTCAAGGCGCTCGCTCAATCCCACAACAGCACCGTGGCATCGGTGTTCACCGCCAGGACCGGCAGCCTGATCAGCAAACCGCCGCGCAATGGCTGTGCCTCGTCGGCCAGCCCCTGGTTGGCGTCCAGCACGGCTTCGACGCTGCCCTTGAGGTGGCCGTAGTAGTGCTGGCAAAGGGTGTCGAGCAGGTCTCCCTCAGACGTACGGCATATCGTCGCCATAGCTCACGAACTCCAGTGTGAATCCCTGTTTCCTCGGAATGCCTCCCGCCAGCAAAGCGCTTTGCTCTTCGCTGATGCTGGTCAGGCACCAGGCCCCGAGCGTGTCGCCATGGCCGGTGGTCAGGCTCAGCGGTTTGAGTCGCTTGCCGATGCTGCGCAAGTTTTTCAGCTGGTCGATACCGCTCTTGAGGGCGGGATAGATGACCCCGGTCAGGGTGATGGTTTCCTCGCCGATGCCCACTCCCTGCTGCGCCCTGGTACGGGTCAGGCGGTCCTGGCCGGCCCAGTTGTAGCGGGTGCTGCGCTTGAGTTCCTGGAACCCGGCGGTATCGAGGTTGAAGTAGAAGGCCTCGGCATTGGTCTGCAGCGGCTGCAGGACAAGCAGATGGGGAAACGGCTTGACCGCCTCCTTGGCCGGCGTCACCTGCGGTGCAATGCCGGCGCTCGGCAGGATCACGCCGATGGCCGTGCGGACCTTGCCAATGATGCCCGTGACCCTGTCCTTGAGGATCTTGAACTTCTCCTCGAAGACCTTGAGCGTGTCCTGCGCCTTCCTGACTACAGCAAGGGCCTTGTTGTACTTGTTCACGACTTCCGCGACCTTCGCCTGCGCCACCGAGATGGCACGCAGGGTGCGCTGCAGTTTAGGGGCCATGAGTTCGCCGATGATGGGCAAGCCCTCCAGCTCCGCGGCGGCTTCGTTGATGTCACTGATCGCACCATTCATGGGCTCCATGACAGCCCCGATCCGCTTCTGCCCCGCCTCGCCTGCAGCGATCAGGTAAGCCAGGCTGGATTGCAAATATTCCATGTAGGTCATTGGATCTCCTTAAACCAGGCCAAGGTTCTGATCGATGACGTCATAGTTCTGACCGCCTCTGTTGGCTCCGGCGACAAGTCCTTCGACTATCCGATTCATTTCCGGCGTGATGACACGGATGAAGTCCATGGGGTCGGTCACGACACCCTGGACGTTGACCGAGATATTCGGCGCAATCGCGATTTGCTGTGAGGTGTTGTTGGTGACCGCAGAACCTGTTGTCGCGCCAGGTTCTGGCAAGGAGGCGGCTGCGGTGTTGTTGTTGATGTTGCGGACGACATCGCCATGCTCCAGAGGTGCTGGTGCCCCGGCTGCGGAAACAGACGGACCGCCAGCGGCTTCCTTGACAGCGGCACCGGGTTGCCCGGTCCCTGCTCCGGTCGCTGTCGATGCAGCCTGCCCTGGGGTTTCATCTTCCTTCTTGCTGCCATCGCCCCAGTGTTTATTGATCACACGGCCGACGAGCTTGCCGGCTGCACCACCGATGTAACCACCGGCGAACGATCCCAGAGGGCCCAGGAACCCACCCAGCACGGTACCGATCACAGTACCGGCAGCTTCGCCGTAGCCCTCGGCCTTTTCCTGGCCGGTTTCCGCGCCCTGCGCCGTATCGACCATATCGGCAGCCATCACTGCGCCCCCTACTATCGTCAGGAGCGCTCCGCCCAGCCCTTTGCGTCCGCCCTGCAACGGCTCTGGCAGCATCGTTCCGAGCGTCTTGGCGGCGTTCCAGGCACGCCCCAACCGCCCTGTCTTCTCATCAGAGAAAGCCTTTCGGGCGTCGGAGAGGACTGATCTTCGCTTGCCGTCCGGATCGAGAAGCGCTTTGCCAGCATCCCTGGCCCGCTCCGGCAGTCTTCGCTTGTTCCCCTGCTCGTCCGCTTTCTGCCTGAATGCCCTCCAAACGTTCGGGCCTCGCGGCCCCATGACCGCCTTGCCCGCACCTAGCAACAGACTGGCTTTGGCCAAGGCTGCATATGCCGTCATCAGTGCGGCGGTCCCCACGACAACACCGCCAAGGACCGTACCCACCCAACCCAACTTCTCGACCACAACGGCTAGACCATTGGTCGCCTTGATCATGAAGTTCGTCCAGGCCGAGTAGATCGGTGCCAGTGAGCCACCGACTCCAATCGACAAGCGCTCGTTGGCGGACTCGCGCTCCTTCAGTTGCCACTCCGGCGTTTGCTTGCGGTCATCAAGCATGCTGTCGATGCGTTTGGGGGGGGTGGCAGTCGCGGGCATGTATTCCTGCCCATACTGCGTCAGATCGGCCGCCTGGCTTCCACCTGCCTCTTTGTATTTGAGGAAAGTGGTCCTAGCGGCACTCATCACATCAACGGGGTTACTTGTCTTCTTCGCCTCCTGCTGAATAATCGCAACCAGTCGTGCAGCATCCTCCGGACCTTCGCCAAGCTCCGGCAGCAGGCGGCTAAGCGCCTCGGCGGTGGCGCCTACTCCAAAATTGGTCCCCGACTGGCCAATCATGTTGTTCAGGAAGTTTTCGAGCTGGCCGTCCTCCACACCGTTGGACAGCAGGGTGCGGAACAGCACCGACGTAGTGCGACCTTCGACCTGCTGACCATCGGTGAATTTCGCGGCGAGGTTTGCATGCGTCGAAATGCCATTGATACCCATCCCTGCATCGAACATCCCATACAGCTGAGTGGCTGCCTCGGTCCTGCTCATGCTGGTCGAACGCATCATCTCGCCGATCTGTACCTCGATCTGCTGCTTTCTCTCCGCCCATTTAGCCGGATCGCTTTCTCCCTGGCGCGCCAGTTTTCTGACAATTCCGTCGTAACCCGCAAACTGCTCGACTGCCCCCCCTGCGGAATCCAGCACCGTTCGCGAGGCATCGATTACCGTGTCGCGAGATGACTCGCGGCCCGATGACTCGCGGCCCGATGGCTGCCCGCCCGCAGGCATCCGGACAGCCCCCATGGCCTTGCCAAGGCCCTCATAGGCCTTGGTCAGCTTGGGCAGCTTTTCCAGTTGATCGCCCAGTTTCTTGCCGATGTCTTCCAGGCTGGTCTGCCATTTTTTGGCCGACTCCACAGCCGTGTCATTGGCGTTCTTGAATGCCGTGGCCAGCGGCAACGCCTTGTCGGTAGTCACCCGCAGCGCATCGCCGATCTTCCGGGCAAGCTTTTCGATCTTCCCGACCTGACTTTCAATCTGGTTGTAAATCTGACCCAGAACCGGGTCGAAGACGATCGCAATCCTTGTTTCAACTTTCAGTTCGCCCGCCATATCGTCCCTCCTGCGCGCAAACCCGACTCACTCGGTGAGCCACCAGACCATGTCGGAGTACGACATGGTCATGATCTCGGCGGCAGAGAAGTTCAGCTCTTTCGCGAGCCGCTTCGCTGCCGCCTTTTGCCTTGAGGGATCAAAGCTCGTCGTCTTGCACCAAGCGAAAATAGCCCGACTGCAAACGGCTGTAGTCCTTCAGGGCGAGGCCTTCCAGATCCTTGATGCCGACTTCGGCGAGGGAGGCGAACAGGTTCAGCTCCCGGGTTTCGTCGTCGCCGCTGCCCGATTGCGCAGCACGCAGATCACGCACGGTCGGCGCACGCAGCGACAGGCTGTCGACCTGCACGCCGTTGGCTTCGGTGGCGCGGCTGAGCTTGACCACCACGCGGTCCGCGCTGACGGTCAGCCAGGCGGGTACTTTCGTTGCTTGCTTCATACGAGCTTTGTCCTTGTGTCAGAGGCCGAGGGCGGTGCGTTGGGCGGCGAGCTGGTCAACGCCGTTGATCACGCGCTTCATGCCCAGCGGGTCGATTTCGTACATCAGCCGGCCATCGATCTCGAGCTTGTAGTAGGTCAGCGAGACGACGTGGGTGGTTTCCGATTTCTCGGACGCTTTCCAGTCGCCCATCTCGACTTCCTTGAGCATGCCGCGCAGGGTCACCACCACCGGGGTGATCACGCCCTTGAGGCTCTTGAAGGCGCCGCGGAAGGTGCCGTTGAAGCCCGAGCTGTCGGCCAGGCCGAAGAACTTCAGGGCCTCGCTGCGCACGCCACTGGTCTTGAAGGTGGCTGCCAGCGCCTCCATGCCCTGGTCGATCTCGACCGCGGCATCCATGCCGCCGACACGGTGGGACTCGACCTTGATGGCGAGCTTGGGCAGGGTCAGGCTGGTGACGTCGCCCTGGAAGCTGACGCCATCGACGAACAGGTTCAGGTTCGCCAGGGTTTGCGGAATCATTGCCATGTGGTGTTGCTCCTTATGCGTTTTGGTCGAGGACTTCGGTCAGCCACTGGTTGGTGACCTCGACACGGAAGTTGGGGTTTTCGGCAGGTGGTACGTCGGTGAAGCGGATGTTCCAGTACACCTTGCCCTGCTCCATCTGGCTGGCAGTGTTGAGCTCGGTGTCGGCGTAGACCTCGAAGTTGATGATCGCGCCCTGGGCCTTCAGGTCGCGCATGAAGTTCTCCAGGCCTTCGGTCACGTCCTTGACGTAGGTCGCGGTGATCGAGCGGTCCACCGCCCATTTGTGGCCGTAGAGGATCGCGTCCATGACGATGTCCATGGTCCGCACGCGGGTGACGAAGGCCCACTTCGCATCGCTGGACAGGGTGCGGTTGCCCCACAGGCGGAAGCCGTCATCGCGGATGATGGTGGTGATGTTGGCGTTGTTGAGCAGGTTGGCGCGGCAGGTTTCGTCGCCGTCGAGGAACTCCACGGCACGGGTGGTGCCGGTGATGCCGACGAATTCCTTGTTCGAGGGCGAGGCCCAGAAGCCGTACTCGTTGTCGGTCCAGGCGAACAGACCGGCGACCCAGGCCGAGGCTGGAGCATCGACGGTGGCGTCGGCGCTGGTGTCCCAGTACTTCACGCCCGGGTCGACCATGAACGCGCGCTTGGCGCCGAAGTTCTCGGCATAGGCCAGGGCGGCCTCGTCGGTGGTGCCAGGGCCGTCGATGATGGCCAGGCCGCGCAGCTTGTCGGCCAGGGCTACCAGAGCGGTACCGATGGCCTGGGTGGCGCTGTGTTTCGGCGTCACCAGCAGGCGTGGCTGGGCGTTGAAACGGCTCTTGCCGTCGAGCAGCGCCTGCAGGCCGGTCCGTTTGCCGTCGGCCTCGACACCACCGATGATCGCCGAAGTCTGCTCGGCGGCATCGGCCACCTTGGCCACGCCGCAAGCGACGATAACCGCCTTGGCGCGGGCATAGATGGCCTGGCAGGCCTTGGTGATGGCGGCATCGACGCCGAACGCGGCAATGGCTTCACGCTCGCTCGTGATCAGCACCAGATCGTTGGCCTTGGCCGTGGCGGTCGGGCCTTCGGTGAAGGTGTCGACCAGGCCGATGATGGAAGAAGACGGCAGCGCGATGCTGCGTGCACCGGTGTCGACGTTGGTGACGGTAACGCCGTGGAAGAATCCACTCATTGGTATTTCTCCAGATATGAGAAGGCCCCGTCAGTACGGGGCCGTTCGGGTTGTTGCGGATAAGAAAAAGCCCCGGCTTGGCGGGGCTTTCAGTTGAGGTATCCGGCGAGCCAGGCAGGCCGTTGCGGGCGTTGCTCGCTGCTGGGGAAGGCGCTGGATTGCGGCCAGTCGCGCAAGGCCTGGAACCAGGCCAGAAGCTCGCTGAAATGTTCGCTGCTCAAGGTCGTTTCGACCTGCAATTCCTGCTCGTCACGATGGCGCTCACGCAGCCAGCGTGAACGTTCGAGTTCACTGTCTCGCCAGTCCCGCTCGACCGCCTGCAGATCGGTCACCGAAGGTATCGGCTCGACGAATTCCGTAAAGGGCTCGCCAGCCTCGATCATGTCGAGGACTTGCGCATGGATGTCCGGGGTATCGATTGCCGTGGCGTGGAACGGATAACCGTTGCACTCCACGATGAAGGTGCCGTCGGCCTTGCGCTGGATGTTCTTGATCGTCGCAAGTAAACGATCGACTTTCTGCAGATCCATTTCCTTTTCCATAGAAGCATTCACGCCAAGATCCTCCATGCGAAGCCATGAGCGCTACCGGAACCAATTAAAGTCCCCCCGGCCGCGATGCCAGCGTCACCGTTCAAGGCAACCCCGTTGGAGTTGTAGTAGGTCAGGGAATAAGCCCAGGTCCCACCTGACGGGAGAGACACGGAACCACCGGTAGAGACGAGTCGGATCCAGTTAACTGCACTTGGCTTGATGAACGACGCTTCCGTATGGCAAGCAGATCCATTGGACAACACGGTAGCTGCATCAATAAGCGCCCTGCCATCTGCATGGTTACGCACATAGAGGGTGTTTTTCCCCCCCCTGGTGAGAAAGCTTGATGGAGCTGGTATCAGTGGTCAGTGCGGCGGTGACCCAACTGGTGGAGGACGTCGGATTGTAGAGAATGAAGCCTGCCTGAGTTTCGCCCTGGCCGGTGTCGGTGATGATTAACTGTCCGTTTAGCGTCCCGCCGCTTTTGTCGAACTTCGCCGCAACGGCATTGTTCACCTCGGCTTTGGTATAGGCGTCCTGGATCCCATACCCGCCCAGGGTTGTAGCCCAGGTTGCCTTTGCGTCAAGACGGCCTTGCATCGTGGTAGCAAAATTCCCGTCACCACCCAGAGCAAGCGCGAGCTTCTGCAGGGTATCGAAACCCGAACCGACACCACCACGCAGGGCGGTTATCGCATTCGAGACCGTCGCATGGGTTTGCGCCTGGGTGAATGCATCGGCAATGCCGTAACCGGCGAGGGTCGTCGCCTTGTCTGCCTTGGCATCGATGCGGCCTTGCACCGTGTTCGAAAAATTCCCGTCGCCGCCAATGGCAACGGCGAGCTTCTGCAGGGTATCGAAACCCGAACCGACACCACCGCGCACCGCCGTTATCGCGTTCGATACTGCAGTGTTCGTCTGTACCTGGGTGTAGGCGTCGGCAATGCCGTATCCGGCCAGCGTGGTCGCCTTGTCCGCTTTCCCGACAAGCTCCGCGTCCCCGGCGAGGATGATGTTCCTGCCATTCCAGGCAGGATGGCCACCGGCATTCATGGCCAGGGCCCCGGAGGCGAGACCGGACCAATGGAAGACGATACGGGGCGCGTAGGCGTAGCTGGTGTTGGACGTGCCTACCAGTTGGGCTTCGCGAATTTCGAGAGCCCCGCCGGAACCACTACCTTCGTCTCCACCGACGGTTGTCGAATACAACGCGGGACGCTGGTTACTCAGTTGACCGACACGCAGTGCGTCCGTAATTCCGTAACCGGCAAGGGTCGTTGCCTTGGCCGCCTTGCCCGCCAGGGCACTGTTCATGGTGGCTGCAAAATTGGGGTCGTTACCCAGCGCCGCCGCCAACTCATTGAGGGTGTCCAGGGCGGCAGGCGATGAAGCCACCAGCGCCGCAATGGCCTCCCGCACGAACTTGGTGTTCGCTGCCTGCGCACTGGAAGTGCCTGCGGCAACATCAGGGACCCGGACAGTTCCAGTGAAGGTCGGGCTGGCCAGATCGGCCTTCAGGGCGGGGGTGAAATTGCCGCTGTGCCAGAGGTCGCGCCATGTACCTTGCCCGTTGTCGTCGAGCTTGCGCACGCCGTACCACTCGCCTATCGCGCCCGACAACATCTCGAACGCATAACGACTGCCTTGGGGCCAGTGGACATGAATCCCTGTTCCGTAGTTGATCGCGGCGGGCTTATCGGGCGTATTCGGGGTGACGGAGATGAACTGTGTGGACCTCAAGTCCGAGAGCGGGCTTTCGACAAGCGGCGCGCCGGTCATCAGCCCACCCGCCCCTTTGTCCATCGCATCGGTGATGCCGTAACCCGCCAGCGTGGTCGGGTTGAAGCCCTGCTGGACGACCCCGCGATCATTGATCCGAACCTGCGTATAGGTCCCCGCCACCTTGTTCGGCGGCAGCACGTTGAGGATCAGGGAGCCGGCGTATTCGCGGGTGGCCAGGACCACGGCCGGGTCGATCTTGAGCTGCACGTTCGCCGCGCTGGTGACGATGATGTTCAAGCGCACGACCTGCGTCTTGCCGGTGCCCTGGGACAGCAGCGGCTTGAAGCTCGGCGCGCAGTTGGCCACCGCGACCAGGTCGCCGGCGGCGTCATAAAGACCGATTTCGCGAATCCACCAGCCACCGACATCCGGCGGAATCACCTGCTCGGCGATGATGATGTTGGCGTTGTTCGGGTCCACCGAGATCTGGTTCAGCGGCGCGCGACGGCGCTCGTTGATCAGCCTGGTCTGGGTGCTCTGCGGCACCGGGTCGGTGTTGTTGGCGTCGCCGACGCCCATCTGGGCGAAGGTCCAGGGCACGCCCAAAGCGTTCGCGTTGGCCTGCTTGGCCTCCCCCACCGCGGTGAGGATCGCGAAGAACTGGCTGTTCTGGTCAGTCATGAGTAAACGTCCAGGGTTTCGATTTGATGGTCACGGCCGATGAAGCCGTGGTGGCCGCTGACTTCGATCACTCGCGAGGTCGGCGGATGGATGTCGATGTAGTCGCCTTCGCTGAGACTGAAGACGGTACGCAGGTAGCCCTTGCTGTCGAGGGTGATGGCCAGGCCGGTGAGGTGGCGGCTGACGGGCTTGGCATCATCGATGAGGGCGGTCATCTGCTCGTAGGTTTCTTCGCTGATGCCCTTATCGGCAACGCCGATCTTCAGCGCGAAGGTCCCCGGCACGCCTTGCGGCGAGGTGTTGAACCATTCGGCGACTTCGAGCAGGTAACCGAACGGCTCCACCACCCGCCGCAAGGCACTGATGGTGCCCTTCTTGGCGTGTACGTCGTACGAGCCCCGGATAACCGCCCGCTTTACCTCCTCCGGCCAGGTTTCATCCCAGCGGTCCACCGACCAGGCCAGCGCCAGGTGATGCAGCAGGTGCGCAGGACAGGTGTCGGGGTTGTACAAGGTGCGCAGGGGGATCTCGAGCACATCGGTCGAAGCGGCCTCGATGGCCCGTTCCAGCAATGTGCTGCTGTGGGGCAGGAGGCTGCTCATGTCAGCCTCCTGCGATCACGTTGAAGCCTTGGCACCAGGCGGCCTGGCCCTTGTCCGGGCGTAGATCCTGCCATTCGAGCAGATCGACCCGGCTGACGCCGCTGATATGCAATTGCGCGTCGATGGCCGAGCGGGAGACTTCCACCCCCAGGCGTCGACGCGGGTTGATCCAGGCCTGAAGACGACGCCGGCATTCCACCAGGATCGCCTCGGTTTCCGGCCCGTTGCTTTCCATGTGCAGCACCGCATCGATCCGATAAGGCAGGATCTGCGCACTGCGTACCGTCACCCGATCGGCCAGCGGACGTATCTCGTCGTCATTGAGGTAGGCCGCAACCTGCGCCAGCAATTCGGGGCTGGCGACACCGCCGTTCTCCAGGCTGAGCACCGTTACATCCACCGTCGCCGGCGACGGGCTTTCCGCCGTGGCATCGGTGACCTGCCCCGAGGAATTGCGGGCATGCAGGATGTAGCTGTTACGCGGGCCGGCGGTGGTCAGCCCTTCGTAGACCAACGCGACACGCTCGCGCAAGGCATCGTCCTCTTCAAGGAGCTGCTCGGTCGGCGGGACGCTGCTCGGATCAGCAGCGCGCACCACCAGGCGTTGCAGTTGCACGTTGGCCGCCAGTTGGTCCAGGTCGCTGCCCTGGGCATACGCCAGCAACAGCGCCTTGGTCGCATCGTTGACCCGCGCCCGGTTGAGCAGGGTGCGATAGGCCGCGACTTCCAGCAGCTTGGTCACCGGGTCGCTTTCCAGTTGCGCGTTCCAGTCGTCGCCCATGTGCGACCTGAAGGTCGTCAGGTCGCCCTGGAAGATCTCCTCGAAATCCAGCTCTTCCAGTACCTGCGGCGCGGGCAGCGCCGAGAGGTTCACGATACTCATGCCGTCACCTCCAGGATCTGGCTGTCACCCATGTGTTGTCCGGTGAGTTGCAGGCTGATCTGCCCGTCCACCACCGCCAGCACCCGGACCCGTTCCAGTTTCAGGCGCGGCTCCCAGCGCACCAGGGCCCTCGCGACCTCGGCCTGCACTGCGCTTTTCCAGCCCTCGTTGACCGGCAGGTCGACGAAGCGGCGCAGCTTGCTGCCGTAGTCCGGACGCATGCGCCGGCTGCCGAGCGGGGTGGTCAGGATGTCCTCAATGGACTGGCGCAGATGGGCGAGACCGGAGATTGGCTGGCCGGTGCGGCGATCCATTCCGATCATGGCGCTACTCCTGTGCCGGGTTGTGGTTCAGCACCACGACGCAAGCGCCGGGTGCCACATGCTTTTTCGGGGGCGCCATGGCGTACCTCCTTGGCATAGGAAAACCCGCAGTAAAGGGCGGGCTTCAGTGTTTGTGGTTTGGCGTGTTGCCGGCGGTATCGATAATCGCGCCACCGCCGTGGATATCCCCCGTCACCTGCAAGGCCCCGTTGATCTGCACCGGGCCATTCAAGGTCAGGCTGCCAGAGGTCAGGGTGATGGCGTCGGGGGTGGCCGTCAGCGTGGTGCCGCCGACCTTGAGGGTGATGCTGCCGCGGGGAAGATCGATGTCGTAGGTGCTGGCCTGCCAGTCATAGACCAGCGAGCCGCCGTCATCGAAACGCCAGACCTCGACATGCTCGCGGCTGTCCGGCGCACTGCCGGCGTTGCCATAGAGACCCGGGACGAACGTGCCCTGGGCCGGCTCGCCGCTGGGGCTGATGAGCATGCCCTGTTCGCCGAGGCTTGGTGCCCGCCAATG